>JAZULU010000033.1:0-3757 GCA_045603265.1 Clostridia bacterium | reverse complement strand
ATCGTCGTTTACCGCATTGCCGAACTGTTTATACGCCTGATGATCATCTGCGTCCGGAATAAATGTGTTGGGAAAACTCTGTAAGCGCGCCGCTTCTCTCACGGTCAGTCTACGCTTATATTTACCAATAATCGGAATTTGAACAATTGCAACAAGCGCAGGGAAACATGTGGGTGTCTTAACTCGAATTCCAGAAGGTCTGAATTGGATCACGCCGTCCCACAAAGTTTTGATTTTCTCACCAGCTTGCCACTCCATTTTCCTTTGTGTTGGAGTGAAAGCCTGAAGATTATCATATTTGGCTAACCAAAAATCAATAAACTTCTTGTTGAGTTGATAGAGCGCTTTGTTTTTGCGTACGAATTCTTTCTTCCACTCGGGAAAATCTTCTTCCATATCTTTATCTTTGAAATATTCCGCCCAAATCGGGAATCCAATGACTGTTTCCTTGATTCCACGATAGAATTCATCCCAAGCATTAAGCACATATTCTTCTTTTTCGCTGATGTAGTATTTATCCTCAACTTTCCCTTCATCAAGAACGGAATAAACGCTATTCTCGTCTTTTGTTTTAGGGTTATCAAAGGTGATCTGTAAATCTTTATCAGCATTATCCGGATCATAGATTCCGAGGATTACCACGCGTTCTCTCAATTGCGGAACACCAAACTGATGGGGGCTAATGATAATCGGCACGGGAGTTAATCTGTAGCCCAATGCTTTCAAATGGCTATGAATGGTCTTCCAAGTGTTTCCCTGATCATGGGAAACCAAATTACGAACATTCTCAAGAACGATATATTTTGTTTTATGATGTTGCAGAATTCTTTCGATTTCAAAAAAGAGTGTACCACGAGTGTCGCTCATTCCTTTTTGGAAACCCGCTTTTGAAAACGCCTGACAAGGAAATCCTGCACAGAGCACATCGTGGGCTGGAATATCTTCTGCAGCAACTTCTCTAACATTATGATTTGCATCAATCTTATAGTTTTTATAATAAGTTTCGATGCAGTGAGGGTCTATCTCAGAGGCAAATACGCATTCGCCTCCCAAATTTTCCATCGCTTGATGGAAACCGCCTATTCCAGAAAATAAATCTATAAACTTAAAACTATTCATCATACTCACCTTAGGAACCTTTCACTCTTAAAAATTCATTTGATGTATTAAGAAGTTGCCGATATTTTTGATCTTGATGGCTATTTTAGGATTACGAGGACTGCCGTCGCTGTTGTGTCCTTGGTGGAACACATCAAGATATTGTTTGTTAAAACGATTGATTTCCAACACATAATACGAAGTCAACTCAACGGAATGCTTCATTTTACTTGCGTAACTTAACAAGTTCTCCTTGTGCAATTGAGTATTCCAAAAGATTGTAACCTCGTTATTATGATCACGATCACGTTCTGTGTTGTGATTACATACCACATAGTAGACACTGGAGTCTTCAATTACATCCATAATCGTTTCCCAGTCGTTACCTTGAATGCCGGTAGAATCGTTACTATGTGCTTTCAAATCGCCATATGCCTCGCTTTGAGGGAAATATAGGTCGAGATCAATTTCGCCCTTTTTCTTGTTTTGTTTGTATTGAATGGCATGACTTACGTCGTGGCTTTTAATGTACTGATCCAGTTTGAATTCATGATAAAAACCAGGCCATTCGGGTTGCAATGCATTATTGAAATTTGCATCAATCATTTCTTGGTATGAAGGGATGCCAAGCCAACACTTATGCAAATTGGAATAAAAATCATCCAGCACAACTATAAAGTCCTGACGCAGATCTTCGGTTCCCTCTATTTTACTTGATAAGTATTTGTTGACATTTTCTTTATTGAAAACGGTTATGATGTTCTTATTGATGTCCTCCTTTTGGAAAACGCCAAAAAGCATCCCGTTTTTCAGGTCTAATGTATAAACGTGCGCCGAGGAATTATGAGATTTCTTCGTCACATATCTGGTAATATCAAAATCCACAAACAGGAGAATGTTTTTATATTTGTAAACACCAATCAAAAGCGTGTGAATGTTTTGTTCGGTATTTTGTTTATAAACATCTTTAAAGTTGTCGCCGATCTGAATGCGTTTCTTAAAAAACGGATGTGGAGTTCCCAGATAACTTACATTCTTAAAATAAATGCAGTATTTCTTTCCGGATTTTTCGCCATAGATACATCCGTCTTTATATTCCGTCCCTTCAAAGTTTTTGAGCAAAATATCAACCATTTCATTTTTGCTAAGTATTTCGCCATAATCCTCAACGACTTCATATTGTTCGTTTATTTGTTCAACTTTAATGTTACTTAATTTCATTGTTTTCCTCCAACACTTTGTGGATTTGTTCCGCTATTCTTTTTATCACAGGAACACAAACGGAATTTCCGATTTGGGCATAGGCTTGTTCGATTTTAGTGCCTACTGGAAAAGAATACTCTTTTGGGAACCCTTGAAAGTCAAGGCACTCGCGCACCGTTAACTTTCTATAGCCAAAATCATCTATGATGATAGGAACACGATTATCGCGAGTTCCCATTGATGCTGTAAGGGTTGGGCAAGTTTGGTTTTTCGCCAAATGAATACCTGAATCATGGACACGATAAATTGAGTCCGTTCTTTTTACTTTGCTCACCATATACTCGTAAAAAGGATCTTCTGGTGTGTAATAATAAATATCCTTTTGCCGAGTATGCTTGTCAATAATATCGTAAATACCTGTCGTCAATTCAATGGGATCGGGATATTTGAATTTGGTAGCAAGAAACTCATCTTTAAAAGCAACAACGTATGTTCTGTTTCTGGTTTGAGGGGAATTTCCATACTCATTCGAGGGCATATTTTGATATCTTAACACATAGTCCAATTCAGATAAGGCATTGAATATTGTAATGAATGTTCTACCGTTATCGTGATCTATGAGGTTTGCTACATTTTCTAAGAAGATCACCTTGGGTTTTGCAATCTTTGCCACTTCAATAATTTGAAAGAAAAGATTACCCCGTGCATCTTCAAACCCCTTATGGGGCCCGGCAACAGAAAAAGGTTGGCACGGGAAACCCGCAGTTAAAACTTCGAATTGTGGGATTGTGTTTTTATTGATCTTTTTTATGTTTGCTTCAATAAGATAGTCATTGCCAAAGTTGTGACGATAGGTATTGCAAGCAGAGGCATCTTTTTCATTCGCCCAAACAATATTAAATCCTGCCTGTTTAAATCCTAAACAAATACCGCCAATTCCGGCAAACATACTTCCAACAGTAAACATCCTTTATTCACCCGGTACGATTTCAACGATATCATCCATCGTGCACTCAAGTGCAGAACAGATTTTAACAAGAACATCGCTGGAGACAACTGCGCCGTCCTTGCCCATTTTGGTAATGGTGGCGATGCTGACGCCGGCTTTTTCTGCGAGTTTTCTTTTCTTCATATCGCGGTCGATTAAGAGCTTAAACAACTTCTTATAACTTGCTGCCATAATACTCCTCAAAATACTTTTTATTTTCAAATAGTATCATTATTCTAAATATACCACATCCAACCGCATATCTCAACAGTTTTCAGCAAAAATCTTGCGATCGCAGTATTTTTATTATCCTCTCTTGCTGTTTTTGGCAATCATTTACGTTGGTCCCAACTTATTAGCGCCCATAGAAATCCGGAAGCCGCCACCCGGGCTTGAACCGAGAGTGGCGGCTTCATTTTTGTGTTATTTCTCGCAGTAGGCGGTGATGGCTTCGCTGATGAATGCGGC
>JAZULU010000032.1:0-3710 GCA_045603265.1 Clostridia bacterium | reverse complement strand
CTTTTCCCCAAAAAGCAATACTGCTTTTCGGGGACCCCGTTAAGCGCCCTCGCGTTCAGAACACCGCGCCTTGTACTGTGAATTTTCTCGCACTTTTAGAATAAACAAAATAAAAACGGCAGGATTTTTTATCCTGCCGTTGCTTTTATATTATGGGATCAACTGTGCCAAAGGCTTCGTAAAGTCTGTTTTGGTTAAATGCTAAAACGGTAAAATCGCCTTTTATGGCATAGAGTCGTGAAACCGTTGAAGAAATCTCAAGTTTTAAACTTCTGCCTTTTAAAGATGACGTATCTTTGCCACGCCATGTAAGCACATGGTTGCAACTGTCGCCTGTAAAAGTATCGCAATCGTCAAAGTCAAAGCCTTCAACTACCTGCATTTTTAAATCGAGAAGTCTGAATTTCATAGGCTCTGCACAAGAAGCGTTTATTGAAATAGGTCCGTTTATCAATAAATTTCTTGTTCTTAAATTACCAACTCCGCGGCTTTCCAAACAAATAAAGCGGTCTTTCTTTAATTTGAAAGAAACTATGCTTCCCGTTCCTTTTTCTCTGAACTTGCCATGCTCGCCTTGTGATGCGGCGGCAAAAATTCTTATATCTTCATCTGTTTCGAGCAATACGTTTGCGAAAAGACAGCCATAGTATGGGAGCATAGGATTGGTCTGCTCAATAAACGGATCCCGTAAACTGCGCATATAGTGAAGTCCGTTAAATGAATAAGTAAGTTCAGGGTACATTCTGCCTAAATTATTTATTAACTGATTGCCTACTTGCACACTTTCGCCGCCGTTGGGGCGGAAATATTTCCACATAAGTCCGATATGATAGTTATCATATTCAAAGATGGGCATACCGTATGCTTCTGTCATGGGCTCATCCATTGAGTCGGTCTGAAGTGTATGAACAACAGGTGAGAAAGTGCGGAAATCTTCGGTAGTTACTGTACAAACACGTCTGTCTGCCCAATGAGGACGGCAGGTTATAACGTACTTTTTAAGTTTTTCTGAATATGCGCAACCGATGCCCGGCTCCGAGCCTTGTGTGTTCCATGTAGTATCGATCTTTGTCCATGAAAAAAGATCTGGCGAAACGTAAAGTTCGTCGCTTATTCTCAAGTTTTCAGCATAACGGCAATAGAAAAGTTTGTACCGTTCTTCTTTTTTTGCACGCACGTCTTTATAGATCCAACCTTCGCCCTGGTTAATGTGAAAGGCTTGGTTAAAGAACTTTCTGTTTGGGATATCCATATACTTTGTGGTATCAAGGGGCTCCCATGATTTAAGATCTTTACTGTGTGCGGCGCAAATATATATGCCAAGATCTAAACTATCGTCAGTATCGAGAATATTGTAAAGCATAACGTACTCTTTAAGTTCGTCATGATAAAATACGCTTGGAAGTCCTGCCGAAATTGAAAGATCAGAGGGATCTCTGTAAGTAAGTTCGGGGGTATATTCAGGTTTTTCGTATTGCCGTACAAAATTTATACGCGCTTCCAATGATTGATCGTCAAAGAAAAGTATCATAAAATCACCTCGATTTAATATGATACCATAAGTATAGCTATTTTTCAAGGAATATTTTATTGACTTTTTTCTATTTAATGTTACAATTATCTCATAAAAACTTTAGGAGAATTTATAATGGAAAATAAAAAAAGCAAATACATAATTTTATTGTGTTGCGCAGTTTATTTCGTTTCCTATCTTACACGCCTTGACTATAGCGTAGTTATGGTTGATATAATAAGAACTGACGGTATTTCAAAAGAAATGGCATCACTTCCTTTAACGGTGCTTGCAATAACATATGCAGTAGGGCAACTTGTAAGCGGATATTTAGGCGATAGGATAAAGCCTGAAAAAATAATTTTGATGGGGCTTACCGGCTCATCAATTATGAATATTTTAATGACTTTTTTGCCCGTTTTCGTGCGCCCGGTTCTCTGGGGTGCTAACGGTTTCTTTCAGGCAATGATTTGGCCGCCTCTTGTTAGAATTTTATCGGGAACTTTTGATAACGATACATATAAAAAGGCAACTCTTAGCGTTTCCCTTGCATCAAACATTGCAACCATAATTATGTATCTTGTTGCGCCCGTAATAATTTTAGTTACTTCCTGGCATTTTGTGTTTATTACCTCTGCCGTAATTACATTAACTGTATGTGTAATATGGCACATTTTCTCCAAAAAAATCAATTACCGCAGAGTTGAAATCGTTAAAAAGGAAAATAATGAGGGCACAAAAGTTAAAGGTGCTCTTGTAGTTATCGGTGTTGTAGTTTTTTCTATGATCTTATTAGGCTTTCTCCGCGACGGATTGACAGATTGGACACCAAGTTTAATATCTGATGCCTTTAATCTTGATAGCGAAACTTCCATTTTAAGCAGCGTTATACTTCCCATATTCAGTATGATTTCAGTTTCGGTAAGTGCCGTTATTGCAAGAAAACTTATAAAAAATGAAATGATTTGTGCAGGCGCATTTTTCTTTGTTGGCGCTTTAGGTATAGCATTGATGATAAGTTCAGACAATATGATCGTAAAGATAGTCGGTGCGGCAGTTGCACAAGGCACAACACATGGCTCAAACTACTGTTTCACCTGCCTTATTCCCCAGTATTTTTATAAAATGAACAAGACTTCCCTTGTTGCAGGTGTTATAAACTGCGGCGCATATATCGGCTCATCAATAGCAGGTATTGGCATTGCCTTTGTTGAAAAAAGCGTCGGTTGGACGGGCGTTACCCTTCTGTGGCTTGGTGTAGGTCTTTTAGGCGTTCTTATCTGTTGGGGATTTGGATTATATTGGAAAAAATTTAAGAAAGAAAATAAAGTAGAAGGATAACACTTCTACTTTTTCGTTTTCGGCGAATAACCGAATATTTTCTTGTAGGCGCGGTAAAAGTTTGAGTAATCATCAAAACCGTAATCTTCGCTTACTTCAACTGGTTTTTTACCTGCTTTTATATCGTTTCGTGCGGCAAAGATCTTTCGTTTTAAAATATATTGTTTTAAGCCTACGTTCATTTTTTCTGAAAAAATATTCTGAACGTGGGATTTTGAAAGGTTTAATGCTTCCGCTATCATTTCAGCATTTAACGGCTCTTTCAGGTTTTGAGAAATATAGGAAATAATTTCATTTACTATGGGATTGTTTGACGCATCGGAAGAATTTTCCTTATTCAGATAACAACAGTAAGTTAAAAGTTCGTATATCAAGTGAAAAGCACTTTTTTTAAAATCTTCTTTTGAGAAAAGTTCGTTATACAGATCAAGTTTTTGAAAATAATCAGAAATCAAAGGGTCATCTTTTATATTCACAACAAGGGGATAGGAAAATATTTTTTTATATTCTTCGCTTGTGAAAACATCGGCAGAAAAACTTAAAACGTAGTTTTCGTAAATAGTATCCACCTTTGGCATCAAACAATGATAAGTGTCTTTGGGAATGAACATCAGATCGTCTTTTTTCGGTTTATAAATATTGCCGTCAATATTATAATCAACATCCCCTGAAAGAAACAGTATCATTTCGCAGTAGGTGTGCATGTGGTTAGCGTAATCTTCCTTTTTGGGGTTTGTTACTTGCTTGTGCGAAACCTCATGTATCTGCTCGTTAAAATAAAACTTGAACATTCTATCACCTCTTGAAATCTATTTTAACATCAAAAAGTAGAAAATGCAATAAAAACAGTAAAATT
>JAZULU010000031.1:0-22678 GCA_045603265.1 Clostridia bacterium | reverse complement strand
TCAGGGGCGCAAGCGGTTAATCGCGAGGGCGCTTACAAAAGCGTAAGTAACCGAGCGATTATATCGATTGTAACCCGCAGTTTCAAGATTTTTTCGTGTAATAATTAACCTCCAACCTACAGAGTGCGAAAAAACTTGAAGATCAGGAGCGCAAGCGGTTAATCGCAAGGGCGCTTACAAAAGCGTAAGTAACCGAGCGATTATATCGATTGTAACCCGCAGTTTCAAGATTTTTTCGTGTAATAATTAACCACCAACCTACAGAGTGCGAAAAAACTTGAAAATCAGGGGCGCAAGCGGTTAATCGCGAGGGCGCTTACAAAAGCGTAAGTAACCGAGCGATTATATCGATTGTAACCCGCAGTTTCAAGATTTTTTCGTGCTCTGTACAAAAAACGGTTGCCGAAATTTTAATACAGTAGTATAATATCTTCAACGCTTTAATGCGATAAAATTTTAAAAATAAAATGGCGAAAACGCTAAAAACAGGAGGCAAAAAAAATGAGAGTTTATAACTTCAGTGCCGGTCCGTCCATGCTGCCGGAATCGGTATTACAAAAAGCAGCAGCAGATATGCTTGATTACGAAGGCTCAGGTATGAGCGTTCTTGAAATGAGCCACCGTGCAAAGTGTTACGATGCCATTATCAAAGAAGCCGAAGCATTGATTCGCGAGCTTATGAACATTCCCGATAACTACAAGGTTCTTTTCGTTCAGGGCGGTGCAAGCCAGCAGTTTGCTGCAGTTGCACTTAACCTTCACAAAAACGGCAAGGCTGATTACGTTGTATCAGGTAACTTCTCAAACCTTTCTTCAAAAGAAGGTAAAAGACTTACCAATGCCCGCGTTATCGCTTCAAGCGAAGATGCAACATATACATACGTTCCCAAAGTAACAAAGGATATGGTTGATCCTGAGGCTGACTATCTTCACATCTGCTTCAACAATACCATTTTCGGCACAAAATACAACTACATTCCCGAAACAGGTGACGTTCCGCTGGTTGCAGATATGTCATCAATGATTCTTTCCGAGCCCGTTGACGTTTCAAAATTCGGTGTTATCTACGCAGGCGCACAGAAGAACATCGGCCCTGCAGGCGTAACAGTTGTTATCGTTCGTGATGACCTTTTAGAAAACTTTAAAGAGGACTGTCCCACAATGCTTAAGTGGAAGACTCAGGCGGACGGCGAAAGCCTTTACAACACACCTCCCTGCTACAGCATTTATATTTCAATGCTTGTGTTCCGTTGGATCAAGGAAATGGGCGGTGTTGAGGCAATTCATGCAATCAACGTTAAGAAAGCAAATATGCTTTACGATTATATTGATTCTTCAGATTTCTACAAAAACAGCGTAAACAAGGAAGACCGTTCCTTAATGAACGTTCCCTTTGTAACACCTAACGCTGATCTTGATGCAAAGTTCGTTAAGGAAGCCGCAGCAGAAGGTCTTGTATCACTTAAGGGACATCGTCTTGTTGGTGGTATGCGCGCTTCCATCTACAACGCAATGCCCGTTGAAGGTATTGAAAAACTTATTGCTTTCATGAAGAAGTTTGAAGCAGAAAACAAGTGAGGAAAATAAAATGACTGAGATTTTAAAACTTAACTCCATTGCAGGAGTTGTTAAAGAGAATCTTCCCGAAGATAAATATACAATTACCGATGATGCAAAAAATCCTGCAGGTATTTTAGTCCGCAGTGCTGATATGCTTTCATACGATTTCCCTGAAAGTGTTTTAGCAGTTGCCCGTGCCGGTGCAGGCGTAAACAACATTCCCTGTGACGTTTGTGCAGAAAAAGGTATCGTTGTTTTCAACACTCCCGGTGCTAACGCAAACGCAGTTAAGGAAATGGTTCTTGGCGCAATGATCGCCGCAAGCCGTAACATTATTGAAGCCGCTGATTGGGCAAAAACTCTTAAGGGCAACGGTGATGCTGTTGGCAAGATGGCTGAAAAAGGCAAAGGTCAGTTCGTTGGTCCTGAAATTCAGGGCAAAACACTTGGTGTTGTTGGCTTAGGCGCTATCGGCGGACTTGTTGCAAACGCAGCAGTTGCATTAGGAATGAACGTTATCGGTTACGACCCCTACGTTTCAGTTGAAGCCGCTTGGAAACTTTCCCGCGCAGTTAAAAAAGCTGACGATTTAGAAGAAATTTATGCAAAGTGCGATATTATCTCACTTCACGTTCCTCAGATCGATGCAACAAAGGGCATGATCAATAAGGATACCATTTCAAAAATGAAAGACGGTGTTATCATCCTTAACTTCGCCCGTGGCGGACTTATCAAGGATGCTGACGTTATTGAAGCTTGTGAAAACGGCAAGATCTATAAATATGCTACTGACTTTGCATCAGATGCCCTTATCGGTGCTAAGAACGTTGTAGTGTTCCCCCACCTTGGTGCTTCTACTCCCGAATCAGAAGATAACTGTGCAGTTATGGCTTCCAAAGAATTAAAGGAATATTTGGAAAACGGCAACATCATCAACAGTGTAAACTATCCTTCAGTTTCACTTAACAAGACCGGTAATGCCCGTATCACAGTTCTTCACAAGAACACCAGCAACATGGTTGGAAGTATTACCGCCGCTATCGCATCTTCCGGCGAAAACATCAGCGGTATGATCAATGCTTCAAAGGGTGATTATGCTTATACTATCATCGATATCGATAACGAATTCAAGCCCGAAGTTGTTGACTTTATCAAGGCTATCGGAAACGTTATGCGTGTTCGCGTAATCTAATAAAAAAATCAAACGCCTGCTTTTTAGCAGGCGTTTTTTTCTGTAGTTAAAAGAATTTATCCGACTTAGCCTATTTCAATAATTCTGGCATAATTCCCACCAACGACAAACTGTTTGGTTGTTTCATTAAGTTCGCTTTCAAAGGGAAAATGAATGTGACCGGCAAAAACGGCTTTGATAAGAGGCTCTTCAAGAATATATTTATATGCCTTCTTGGTTGTTTCGGTGGCGCGGTGATGATAGTGAAGGTCTTCAGGATAGAGATCAACAAGTTCATCAGGAACGTTCATTAAAAACGCGCACTTATTATGAAGAACGTTTATCATATAATCATAAGTTTTTTCATCATAAAGCGGAGTGTGCATAAACATAAGAATAGGCTTGCCTTTTTTAACTTCTTCTTTTAATCGATCAAGTTGCCAAGCGGCAAACTGATGATAGGAATTATCCACAACAACAAGATTTATTCCGTTCACCATTCTTGAATCAAAAAGAATATCGTTTTTAAAACACGCATTAATTCTTTCAGAAGAACGGCTTTTATATTCTTCATCCTCATGTTCGCCCAGATAATTGGCAAACTCATGATTTCCTGCCGCCATAAAAATATCGCAAGATTCGGCAAGTTCAGTTGCAAACTCATAGTTTTTTTCGGAAATAAAATCTATAAGATCGCCGGTATGCACCATAAAAGTATCGTTTTCATTTACATAATCTTTTGCGGCATAGATAATATCGTTGGCAGTTTTAAAGCAAGCGGCTCTGTTTTGTGCAAGTTCTTGCTTTTTTTGTTCCTCTCGTTCATCGGCAAGGGAAGTATGGTTATCGCTTATATGCAGAAATTTAAAAGGTTTTTCTGCGTCCAAATTAAGTTTTGTGGTTATAAAATTAAGTTTAAAATCCATAACGCTCTCCTATATAATATATCCTATCGCTTCATAAATCGCCTTATTATTAAGATACATATTTTTTATTTTTTTCTGTAAACTTGTATCTTCAGGCAGATCCTTTATTTCAAATTCAAGATTTGGCTTTTTGAAAACGAATTTAAACACGCTTTCACCGCGGGAAGCCACTTGAATCTTTTTAAAGCGCTTTTGAAACATTACTATTTTTGAGGTTTCACCAAGAATCTCAGAAAGTTCAGGATCCATAAGCCAACTTCCGATAGTTATTGCCTTATATTTATAATCAGGATAATATTCTTTAAAGAAACCCTTTATAAAATCAAGAAACTTTTCCACCTTTTCATCTTCCAAAGACGCATTTGCAGGAATATGTAAAGCAATAACGGGATCGCCTTTTTCAAGAACAATTTCCCATTCTTTTTTATCAAGAATGATTTTTTTATTTTCCACAAGTCCCTTTTCGTTAAGAGGGTAGCCTATATACTGTTCATCGGTTTCTATAAACTCGCTTACAAAAGAATCTTTCTCATCTTCAAAAAACTTAGCACCGACAATATGCCCTGACGGGTGGATTTTCTGATTTACGGAAAGAGCGACCTTTTCGCCTTTTTTATTTTGAAAAACTTTTGCATCGCAATAAAAGAAACTGTTTATCTGTGCCTGGAGTTTATCAAACTGAAAAAGTTCGCCCCTTATGGAAAGTTGAAACCAGTTCAAAAGATCGTAACCGTAATTACCGTTATGGCGTTGCATAAAGCCCCTAATACCATTAAAAGGAACATTCATCGTTTCCTCAATAACGTCATCCGAAAGACCGCGTTTTATAAGATTTTTATAGCAAGTGTCAAGTTGCGAACATATTGCAAGGCCCGTAAGCATATCATACTTAATATCATCGCAATTTTCAGGCGAAGCAGGCTGAACAAACTGTGGAAGTTCTTCTTTAAGATTTTTACTGTTATTTAAAACGTAGCAAAGGAAGTAAAGGAACAACTCAAAGTTTCTATCGCCTTGAATTTTTCTTGCAGACTGTTGAAAAAGCGGTAAAAATTCTTTTAAAACGTTGTATTTTACAGAAAGCATTTCGTAATATTCAGGGCGCGCGTATATACAACCCTTTTCTTCATATTCTTTTTCTGCAATCGGAAAATAATTTTCCCAGTTTTCAGGCCACTTTTTACAGTTTACCGCCTGCATAAGTTCATTTATCTGCATATTCTTTCCTCAATATATTTAATTTCCTGAATATTATATAATATCACTCTTAAAATTGCAATATGTAATTTTTTTATTGAAATATGTAAAAAAATTTGTTATAATGTCTTTGTATTTATTTTTTTATACATTTTTTAAAGGAGGCAAATTTATGCCGGAAACAAAAAGAAGGCGCAGGTTAGGTGATCGCCATGACGGGCGCAGGATCCGCACTCTGCCGCCAATGCAGTACATTGCAGCAAGTATAATGCACAAAAGAAACGATGCCCAGAACTTATTTCAGGCAAGCACCGACTATGCCTACATTGACGAGTACATAAGAAAAAAACGAGATGAAGGTCTTACGGGATTTGGTTTCATGCACGTTATCGTTGCCGCCTATGTAAGAATGGTCTCACAGAAACCTGCCATCAACCGCTATATTGCAGGCTGGAAAATTTTTGCACGAAACGAGATCGTTTTAAGCATGATGGTTAAAAAAGAAATGAAAGTCAACGCCCAGGAATCGGCAATAAAAGTTCGTTTTCAGCCTACCGATACTGCTGAAGACGTTTACCGCCGTATGGAAGAAGCCATTGCCGTTGCCCGCAGACAGGGTGATTCAAACGGTTTTGATAACGTTGCCCGTATCATAAACTATCTGCCCGCGTTACTTTTAAGAGGCTTTGTTGCTTTTATGCAATTCCTTGATTTTTGGGGAATCATGCCTAAAATAATTAATGAAGTTTCGCCGTTCCATGCAAGCGTATTTATTTCAAACTTAGGTTCTTTGGGAATTCCGCCAATTTATCATCACCTTTATAACTTTGGCAACGTACCCGTATTTATAACCTTTGGCGCAAAGCGCAGAGAACTTGCTTTAAAAACAGACGGCACTACATACACAAAAACTATGATCGACTATACTGTTGTTACCGATGAGCGTACAACTGACGGTCATTACCTTGCAACCGCCCTTAAGGGTCTTGAAAAACTTTTCCGCAATCCTGAAAAGCTCGATACTCCCCCCGAAACCGTTGTTGAGGATATAGACTAATGTTATGAACAAGGGTTTCACCCAAAATTATTTGTTCCCATTGCCCAACTTGTTGCCAAGCAGGCTACTATTAGTTGCGATCAAAAAAAGGAAACACGATTTGACGTGTTTCCTTTTTCTGTTTTTAGAGTATAACGCATATTTTATTTTGTTATATTAAATGTTTTATGTGCTGAAAACTTTCCTTAATTCTTTAATATTATCAGGCGCTTCAAAGGCAATTACTTCCTTGTTGATGGCGTTATACTTATTTTCGCCCATTTTATGATAGGGTAAAAGTTCGATTTTTTCAGGGCTTCCGCAACCAGCAAGAAAATTTTTGATTTTCTGCATTTCTTCTACCGAATCATTGACGCCTTTTATTACAGGAATACGAATCCATACTTTTGCTTTTTTCTCAAAAAGTTTTTTAAGATTTTCAAGTATCAAGGTATTAGTTACGCCCGTATATTTTTTGTGCAAATTTTCATCAAAGCACTTAACGTCATACAAAAACAAGTCAGTATACGGCAGAACTTTTTCGAAATTTTCAAAAGGCACGTGCCCTGCAGTATCAACGGCAGTTTGAAGATTATTTTCCTTGCACTTTTTCAGGATTTCCGTTAAAAAATCCACCTGCAACATACATTCTCCGCCTGAAAAGGTTACACCGCCCCCTGAATTATCATAAAAAGTTTTATCTTTTATAACCTCTAAAAAAACTTCTTCCACCGTATATTCTTTGCCGCAAACTTTTCTTGCATCTTTGGGGCAAAAGAAGGTGCATTTCCCGCACAAAGCACATGCTTCTTTATTGGGGCAGATGCTTTTACACTTTCCGCAACCAATACACTTGTCTTTATAAAACATCATCTGTTTTTCAGAACTCTGACTTTCAGGGTTATGACACCAAGCACATTTTAAGTTACAACCTTTAAAAAATACAGTTGTTCTTATGCCCGGTCCATCAACAAAAGAGTTTCTTTCAATATCAAAAATTATAGCCATTTTTCCTCTAATAAGTAAGATTATAATTAAGTTTATCTTTTAAATCCTTTTTTAGTTCTTCAAAATCGCCGTCCGTCAATTCGGTCATTATAAATCGGTAAAGCATTGATCTGAATCCCTGTGTAGGCGAGGATATCAAATGGGCGCCAAAGTATATGCTGAGTTCATTTTCAACATCCACCGCCCAATATGCGCCTGCCGCACCGCCCCATCCAAAATCGGTGTTCTGCATCTCAGGGTGAGTACATCTTACGCCTAAACCATAGCCGTGTGTTTCCCTTGTCCAATAAGTGCGTTTTTGATTGTCAGTTAATCTATCCGCCATCATCAATTTTACAGTTTCAGGTTTCAGCAATTTATAAGTACGCAAGCCTTCAAGGAATTTTATATAATCATCAACCGTAGAAATACCGCCTGCACCGCCTGAAGCATATTCCCTGCCTATTTTATACCCCAAAATATTTTTGCCTACGTTTACCGCTTTTCCTTTTTCAAAGCGATATTGGGGTGCAATGGTTTCGACTTCATCATCAGGCAACATTAAAGTGGAATTTTCCATTTTCAACGGATCAAATATATTTTTCTTTACGTAATCTTCAAACTTTTCGCCTGAAACAACCTCAACAAGCGCTGCTAAAACGTCATGGCAAAGACTGTATTCCCATCTATCGCCCGGCTCAAACAGCAAAGGTTCCTTTGCCAAAAACTTCATCACTTCGCGCGTTGGGCACAATCCTTTTGTTTCTTCTTTGCTTTTTAAAATTTGTGGTGATTCGGTTTCATAGGAAAAACCTGCCGTCATTTCAAACAAATGTTTTATTAAAATGGGGTTTTCTGCCTTCTTAATTCCGTTTTCTGTCTGAACAAACATATCTTCAAACTCAGGCATATAATCTGAAAGTTTATCCTCAAGAGAATATAAACCTTTTTCCCAAAGTTGTAATGCCGCAACGCAGGTAATTCCCTTTGTGCAAGAATATATATTATATCTTTCATTGCCTTGCATTTTTACCTTGTTTTCAAGATCGGAATATCCATTCATATGCCTTAAAATACATTCTCCGCCCTTATAAACCACCAAATCAAAGCCGGGCAGACCCATTTCCAAAAAAGAATCGCAAAACTTTTTAGTTGTTTCAAACATTTTTA
Source organism: Clostridia bacterium (assembly GCA_045603265.1). Taxonomy (GTDB): domain Bacteria; phylum Bacillota; class Clostridia; order Christensenellales; family QALW01; genus UMGS1322. The sequence goes on along the minus strand of JAZULU010000031.1, from coordinate 14,631 downwards.
CTCACCACACTTAAGCATTTTCAAAGGATTTTCTACCATAATTTTTTCAAAAACTTCCTTTGAAAACTTGGGCAGAATATATTTAAAATGCCACGCAAAGCGTAATTCTTCCATTTGAAGTTCCCCACGGAAGCCGTTAAACACAAGTCCGTCGTGGGATAAAAGCACCTGATTCCCATACCCCGCATCAAAAAGCGCAAGAATTCTGTTAACGTCTTTTTCAAACCTTTCTTCCGTCATATCGCCGTAAAGTCTGTCAAGACCGATAAAACAACCGTAAGACGCTATTTCCTTTATGTAATCAATATCGTAGGTATCGCTTAAATGACCTACCGTTATTGCCTGTGGCTTAACGCCCTCGCTCAAAAGAATTTCAAGACCTTTTTTGCCGTTTTTATTGGGGCCATTACTGTGCATAACAATGGGCAGATTTAAGATTTTTTGCGCTTTTGCGATTGCCCTTAAAATTTTCTCATCAAAATCTGAAAGCACTTCGTTTTCGATAGCGCATTTTAAAATGCCCGCATTGACGTTTTTAGCATCCGCAACTATAAAATCAACCATTTTTTCAATGGGCGGTGTCACCAACTGCGCATCATCAATGCAATAAAATCCCGTTGAGCAAATTATATTTACGCCCGTATTTTTTGCAACTTCCTTTAAAAGTTCAACGTCTCTGCCGATGTTTACGGGCGTGCAATCAATAAAGGTGCTTAAATTGTAAACTTCCTTCATTTCCTTTAAATATTTAACGGCAGTTTCTAAAAGCAGATTTTTATCAAGATAAATTTTCCCTGCCATTTTATAATAAAACTCGCTGTAGCACGTTATATGCTCGTGAGGCAAAGTTATTCCCACTTCATTTTCCAAAACATTTCCAAGAACAGTTTTAATTTCCATAAAATTTCTCCTGATATAAAAATCACATATAATTTTATATCATTACCCGCTTAATGTCAATATTACTTTTGCTCAGTTCTTCTTATAATATCATCCTGCAAACCATCATTAAGGGAAACGAAATATTCTGAAAATCCTGAAACACGCACACGCAAATTTTTATATTCTTCAGGCGTAATTTTTGCCTTTTTAAGGTCTTCCTTTGAAACGTAGGTTAACTGGAAGTGCACTCCTCCCATTTTAAAGTAGGTTTCAAGCATATCAACAGTTTTTTCAAAAAGCACATCATCTTTAATAAGTTGTTCGTCAACGGTAATATTTGTAACCGTTGCACCGCAACCAATGCCACTTGGGTCAACCTTGGCAACTGAATTTAAAAACGCTGAAAGGCCTTCCCTATCCTTGCCTTCACCCTGACCTAAACCGAATTTTAAAGGTTGCCCTTTTTTTCTTCCATCAGGCGTTGCGCCTAACATTTCACCAAATATTTTAAAGTGTACGTTATATCCGGTAAGGTCGCCAATAAGCCAATGATAACCAAACAAGTTGGTTTTATCTTTCAAAAATTCATAAAGACTTCTGTACAACTTTTGGGCAATATAGTTTGAACGTTCAGTATCGTTGCCGAAGAAATCACCCTTATTTAAAATAAGCGTATGCAAATCTTCATAGCCGACCCAGTCATTCTTTAATGCATCAATAAGTTCTGCCATCGTAATAATTTTTTCATCAAAAACAAACTGTTTTACGATAATCAATGAGTCAATTACGTTTGTTATACCCATATACATAGGTGTTGCAATAACGTAATCGGCAGACCCCTGCGTTAAACTTTTCGCCTTTTCAATACAACCTTGGAAGAATAAGCCTGAAAGATAGTTTATATCTTTTGCTTTTACCGCATTATATAAATCATCATAATCGTAAGCAATCTCAAGGTCCTTAAAAGTTTCTTCAAGGAAAATCTCATAATATTCATCAAAGGTTTTTACGTTTTTGATTTTATCGCTTTTTTCATGGAAAAGAGTTGCCGTGGATTTTAAGAAATTCACCTTTGAATTACTTCCTGAAATCGCACCTAAAAAAGCAGGCTCATTACAGCCGACAGTTGTATAATTTACCGCCTTTTCAAAGGGAAAACCGCAAATTTCCATATATGCTTTAACTCGCTTTTCATCATTCTGGAAAGCAATACGCTTGTTTGGGTCTTTTCTTTCTAAATCAAGCACATATTTAAAATCTTCTTTGGAAAGTTTTTCCGTCCAACGCAAGGAAACCTGAGGTATCCACATAGGTAAATCAACAAGGCTTTCAAGAATGAGTTTTGAAAACTCGTCAAACCCATCTGTACCGTCAGAAAGGTATCCGCCTACGCAAAAATGTGATTCACCGCCACGGGTAAAATTATATGAAGTTGCAGGTGTTGCCGCCTGAATCATCATAAATAATTCCTGCAAATATTCACTTGCTTCTTCCCGTGTTAATGTGCCTTTCTTTAAATCTTCAAAGTAAAAAGGTCTTAAATATCTATCCAAAGTTCCTAAACTATCAGGGTCGGCAGAAAAACAAATATATATTGAAAGCACTGCTTGATAAAAATTTTCAGGCTTATTTTCAGGTACTTTTAAAAGTGCCTCAGATAGTTTTATCAAATTAACCTTATATTCTTGATTTTCAACAGTTTTAGAAAATTCAAGAACACGTTTTGAGCATTTATGTGCCCAAGCAATGAGAGTTTCACCGACAAGTTTCAATGCATTAAGATATTCAATTTCTTCTTCCTCTATATGCACTTTTAAGGATTCATCAACTTCTTCAATTAACCCCTTAATGCCTTTATTAAGAAGTTTTTGATAATCAGCCGTTGCGTGTTGCCACTCCTGCGTAGAAAGATCGTCAATAGGTTTTACGTAAAAATTATCAAAAAGCTCCTTTGAAAATTTGTGCCCGCCCCTTTTAAAAGCATCGCCTACTATTGAGCCATCGCACCTGAAAAAGCCGGTCATTTTTGAAAATTCGGTTATCTTCGGTTCCTGATTCATTATATATTCGCAAAGCCTTTTTGATTCCATCTTCTGGCGCGATAAAAATATATCCTTTCTGTCAAAATGAGTTGGCACCGTTTCAACCCACATATTGCCATTTAAAGTTAATTTTAAAATTTTTTCAATTCTATTATTCATCTTTTTTGCCCCCTTTTTAAATTTTATAACAAATCTTCTTTAAAAAGTAAATGCACTAATAATATTTTTTACACTTTTTGGCACAAAATATTGACTTTTATTTATCTTTTTGCTAACATATATACAGGTGATTTTATGAATAAAGACTGCATAGTTACAAAAATAAATTCCGTAATACTTTTTTCAGGAAGCCACATTGGTGAAGCGTTCTCATCTTATCGCCCCTTTTTACCCTATAATGAATTGATTTTTCACCTATCAGGCGTCAGTATGATTACTTTTGACGACAAAACATATCATTGTGAAAAAGGTACTTTAAGATATCTGCCAAAGGGCGCTCACAAAATATACGAGGTTAGGCGCCATCAAGTTGGCGATTGTATTGATATATTTTTTGACACTGATTTACCTCTTAGTGAAGAGGCCTTTTCCTACAATATGCAAAACAACATAGCCCTTCAGGCACTTTTTAAAAAGGCAGCATCCTTATGGCTTTCAAAAAGCGAAGGCTATTATCATAAATGTATTTCAATTCTCTATGAAATTATTGCCGAACTTGAAAACCATAATTATGCACCCAAAGTCAAATTTAAAGTTATTGAGCCGGCCATCAATTACATAAACGAAAACTTTTTAAAAGATAAAATTTCTGTTGAGCATCTTGCTAAAATTTCAAATATAAGTCAATCTTATTTAAAAAAACTGTTTGTTAAAAGGTTTGGCGTAACGCCAATCAAATACATTCTTCAATTAAAGATAAATTATGCCGCTGATCTTTTGAAAACGGGAATTTACACAATTTCGCAAGTTGCAGAAATCTGCGGATACAATAACGTTTATTTTTTTAGCCGTCAGTTTAAAGAATATATGGGCACTACGCCCACCCAAACAAAAAAGCAACAAGGAGAGAACATATGAACGAAAAGAAATTAAAAAGTGCATCAAAGATACTTAACCGTATATGCACTTCGCTTTCTAACGACGATTTTTCCCTGAGCATATATTGGTGCAGAACTGCCTATCGGGAAAACTGGAATTATTCTGCCCACAAACACTCCTTTTTTGAGTTGCATCTGCCCCTTTCAGGTAATGCCAGGTATTTAGTTGACGGAAGATCCGTTTCCGTAGACTCCAACGCCTTTTTACTGTTTTCACCTGAAACGGTGCACAAACTTGATTTCGCATCAGAAGATTTTTCCGAATTTGTTTTCGGCTTTGATATTCTTTCACCGCAAAAACTTTTATTAAGCCTTTCAAAAAATTCTTTCTTTAAAGGTGAAGAAACTGCTTATTTGCTTTTTGCAGTTGATCACATGCTAAAAAATGCACAAAATTCTCTTTTAGGCTTTTACGTTTCCATAAAAAATCAGTTGACCTGCTTGTGTGTAGAAGTCTTTCAGCAAGTTACGGGCGAAGTTTCAAATTCAGATGACGCAATCACAAACGATATGCGCATTGATCTTGCCGTTAAATTTATTGACGATAATATTTCCTATTCTCTTACCTGCGTCGACGTTGCCGATTGTGTTCATGTAAGTTTGAGGCACTTAAACCGTCTTTGTGAAAAATCCCTTTCAATGAGCATCGCTGATCTTATTTTATCCAGAAAAATACGCTATGCAAAGAAACTGATGTCCGATCCCTCAAGAAGCATTTTGTCCGTTGCAGAAGAAACGGGATTTTCTTCACAACAGCAATTTTCAAAGAGTTTCAAGCGCATCGAAGGTATAACGCCCACCCAATATAAAAAAGATTTGGGTAAATAATGTCCAAAAAAAGCAAAACTAAGTCTTCTTTAAATATTGACCTTAAAATACATTTGCTTTACAATATTACTATATAGGAGGTAATATTATGAAGCATAATTTTCCCACAATGATAACACCCTATAAACCCGACGGCTCTGTTGATCTTGAAACTGCAAAAAAATATGTGCAGTTTTATTATGACAGAGGTTGTACGGGTATTTTTTCTATCTGTCAATCCAGTGAAATTGCCTTTCTTTCAGTTGATGAGCGCGTTGAACTTAATAAAACCGTCTATGATCATGCAAAATCCTTGGATAAAAACATGATAGTAGTATCGTCAGGTCACGTTGCCGACTCCATTGAAGACCAGGCTGACGAACTTAACAAAATCATTAAAAGCGGAACCGATGCCCTTATCCTTATCACTAACCGCCTTGATATTAACAACGAGGGCGATGATGTGTGGATCAAAAATGCAGAAAAATTATTAAAACTTCTGCCTGAAGATATTAAGTTAGGTTTATATGAATGTCCTTTGCCCTATAAGCGCCTTGTAACACCAAAAATTCTTTCCTGGTGTGTTAAAACGGGCAGATTCTATTATATGAAGGACACTTGTTGCAATATCGATATCATAAAAGAACGTCTTGAGATTTTAAAGGATACTCATTTTATGCTTTTAAACGCAAACTGTCAGACTCTTCTTGAATCAATGCGTTTAGGTGGCGGCGGATATTGCGGAATAATGTCAAACTTTCATCCGGAACTCTACACCTGGCTCGCAAAAAACTACGAAAGTGAAAAAGCCGATAAACTTCATTCCCTTATCGGCACAGTAGGTTTTACCGAGGTTGGTCTGCCCTATCCATTAACGGCAAAATATCATATGTGTCTTGAAGGCATTAAAACGGAAAATATTGCAAGAAACCGTAAATCCGAAGAATTAACGGGTTATGTAAAAGACTGCGTTAAGCAAATGAATCTATTGACAAAGGAAGCTTGGAGGATTATAAATGAATAGTGTTCCCTGGAGTTATGCTCCCTATAAACCGTATTTTTATGAAGTAGGCGATATTTATATAAGCCGTATTTCGCCTACAGAAACCGTCTTTACCTTAGAATGGTTAAAAAATGGCGAAGAATATACCGTTTTCCTTAAAAAACGCGATGAAGAAAATTTTATAGAAGTGTTAAAAACGAAAAACACCTTCTGCACGATTTCTGATTTAGAAGAAAACACAGAATATGAAGTTTTCGTTCAATCGAAAGATAAAAAGAGCCGTACCCGTATTGTCCGTTGCGGTAACCATGAGGGCGTTGCGGTAAACTACCTGCACCCCGATGATGAAGCCTACGCTTTTTCGGGGCACTTTCTCTGTTCGCCGTCACTTGTAAAGCATCCTGACGGCTATCTTTTAGCATCAATGGATCTTTTCCGCGGTGATTATCCGCAAAACCTTACACTTATCTACCGTTCTGATGACAACGGCGAAACCTGGCATTACGTTTCCGAACTTATGCCCTGCTTCTGGGGAAAACTGTTTATTCACAAAAATGAACTTTATATGATTTCCTGCTCCACAGAGTATGGCGATCTTTTGATCGGAAAATCAGTTGACGGCGGAAAAACATTTACTTCACCTACCGTAATTCTTCGCGGAGCAAACGGCAAGCATGGTGAATGCGGAGTTCACAAAAACCCCCAAAACGTTCTTTTTTATAATAACAGAATTTATATTACCATCGAGTGGGGTTCTTGGGGAAGAAAATATCACGCACCTACAGTTATCTCTTGCGATTGTGATAAGGATCTTCTTGATTATGAAAATTGGGTAATTCCTCACCCCGTAAAATACGATCCTACCTGGGAAGGCGTTGCTCAAGGGGATTCCTGCGGCAATCTTGAAGGAACTCTCGTTGTTTCCCCCGAAAACAAAGTTTATAACATAATGCGCTATCAGACGGAGCGTTGCACTCCGCGATACGGTCTTGCCCTTGTTTACGAGGTGGATACAGAGCATTATGAAAACCCCATTAAATATTCTTATGCAATGGAGTTTCCTGCAAACTTATCCAAGTTTATGATAAAAAGAGATGAAAAAACGGGCCTCTATTACACTATCTGTTCAAGAATTACCGATCCTGAAAATATTTTTGCCCGAAATCTTGTGTCTTTAATGGTTTCAAAGGATCTGAAAAAGTGGGAGCTTGTTTGCGATCTTATTGATAAACGTAATGAAGATTCTAAAAAAGTGGGCTTTCAGTACGTTGATTTCGAGTTTGACGGCGATGACATTATTTGGCTCTGCCGTACCGCACAGAACGGTGCATCAACATATCACAACACAAACCTCATAACTTTCCACAGAACCAAGAATTTCAGGGGTTATTAAATTTAAAAGGAACGATCATTTATGAATAATATGCCTTGGAGTTTTTCTCCATACAAACCCATCTTTTTTGAAACGGGGGATATTTACGTTTGCCGTATTTCGCCCAACAAAAACGATTTTACTGCTGAATGGCTTGATATCAACGAAGAATATACCATTTTTCTAAAAAAACGCGATGAAAACGATTTCAAAAAAGTTCTGAAAACGAGAAACAACTTCTGCACCATTGAGAAATTAGAGGAAAATACCGACTATGAATTTTACGTTCAGGCAGGAGAAAAAAAGAGCCGTGTTCGTCTTGTAAGATGCGCAGAGCATTACGGAATTGCAGTAAACTATCTGCACCCTGAAGACAAAGCGTATTCTTTTTCGGGACAGTATCTATGCTCGCCATCACTTGTAAGGCACCCTGACGGTTATCTTTTGGCATCAATGGACCTTTATGAAGGTTGCGCACCGCAAAACCTCAATCTGATTTTCCGCTCTGATGACGACGGTGAAACGTGGCACTACGTTTCGGAACTTATGCCGAGTTTCTGGGGCAAATTGTTTATTCATAAAGGCGAACTTTATATGATTTCCTGCTCAACGGAATACGGTGACCTTTTAATCGGTAAATCAGTTGACGGTGGAAAAACTTTTACTGCGCCTACGGTAATTCTTCACGGTTCAAACGGCAAAGGCAACCGTGACGGAGTACACAAAAACCCGCAAAACGTTCTTGTTTTTGAAAACAGAATTTATATTACTATTGAGTGGCAATACGGTGGCAATTTTGCGCCTACCGTAATTTCCTGCGATTGTGATAAGGATCTTCTTGATTACAGAAATTGGGTAATTCCCGAGCCTTTAAAATATAATCCTGATTGGCCGGGAGTTGCAAAGGGCGAATCTATCGGCTGTATTGAGGGAACTTTAGTCGTTTCACCTGAAAACAAGGTTTATAACATTATGCGCTATTGGCAACATAAATGTGTGCCCGACCACGGTTTAGCCCTTGTTTACGAGGTTGATACGAAAAATCCTGAAAATCAGATAAAATACGCTTATGCAATGAATTTTCCTGCCAACTTGGCTAAATTTATGATAAAGAAGGATGAAAAGACGGGCGCGTATTACACTATTTGCTCAAGAATTACCGATACGAAAAGAATACATTCGAGAAATCTTTTATCGCTTATGGTATCAAAAGACCTTAAAAAATGGGACGTAGTTTGCGACCTCATTGACGAGCGCGATAAAGACCCTATGTACATAGGCTTTCAGTACGTGGATTTTACCATTGAGGGTGACGATATTATCTGGCTTTGCCGTACTGCGCAGAATCAGGCACACAATTATCACGATTCCAACTACATAACCTTCCACAGAACAAAGAATTTCAGAGATATTAAATATTGACTTTAACCTCGATAACAAGTATAATTAAGTTACACTTGTTATTGAGGTTTTTTTATGAGAAAATTTACTGTTCTAATACTTATATTTATTTTTGCCCTTTTGCCTTTATCGGTCAGTGCGGAAACAAACTATGCTAAAGACCTTGGTTGGACAAATGGCCTTGCATGTAGCGTTACCACTAAAGACGGCATAACAGAATTTACGAACTTGGCATACTCCTATAGTTCGGGATATTTTGATATTATGCCTGCTTTAGAAAAGGCGGTTGACGGCAAAGATCAAATAACGGTAGTAATTTCAGGTCAGGTAAAAGCAACTTTTAAAAACGAAGATATTAAAGATTTCAAAATCAACAGCCTTATCCGCGCCTCCACAAGTATTAAAGATCCTGAAAACTGGACAAAAGAATATGAAAAAACACTTAACGGAAAAGAACCTTTTTTTAAAGATGTAACCAGCAATGCTCTTCACGGGCTCGGCCGCAACATTGTTTTAAAAAGCGATTGGACAGAATTTTCAGTTGAATTTTCCGTATATAAAGAACAGATATACAGTTCACTTACGCCAAATTGGTTTTTCTGCTTTGACGGTATCGATATAAACAACGTTTCATCAATATCCGTTAAAAATATGAAATTAACTGTTAAATCCGATGCGCCGGCAACAAAAGCGCAGGTTGTAGCTCGTCCCGGTGTAAATATTATCACCCCAGCACCTACGCCTACGCCGACTCCGTCACCCACTGTAAAGCCTACCGCTACGCCTGATTGGAAAGAACAACCGATCATGAACGACATGAGTGGAGCAGTCAAATCAACTGTAAAAATCTCCATTGCAATAATCGCTATTGTAGGCATTATTTATTTAGGTACTACTTATGCGGTGAAGAAAAAGAAATAATTTTAAAAGCACTTGCTTAATAGCAAGTGCTTTTCATTTAGTCTTTCTTCTCTTCTTTTTTTGTTTCCACAACGTTTTCAATGCCGTCAAGATTTATTCTTGAACGGGTAACTGCTTCGTAGAAATAGCAGTCAAATGAATCCTGAATTTCGTCCTCACATTTCCAAGCGGTGTCAAAGGAGGTGTTTATAAGATTTTCGCTTGCTGCCTTATCTCCGTTTATATGCGCAAGGATTGACTTTGCAAGCAATACGTAAATGCGTGCGTGGTGATAAACAAGCAACCAGCTTTTCTTTCTGCAAGGATCTGTTTCCTTTTCGCTGTTTTCCTTTGCAGAGGGAATCATTGCTTCCATTTTTTTAATTGCGATTTCAAGTCTTTCTCTAAACTCTTCCCTTGTGGTGGGGTATTGGCTACGGATATTGCCAAGATAAAAAGCTTCTCTGATAGCACCAAAATAATCGCACATTTCCGTATATTTTTCTTCGCCGAAGGAGGCGATGTAAAGTTGTTTTTTTATTTCCTTATAGTCAACGTTATCATTCCAAAGAGTTTTACCTAAAACGGTCATTGCAAGTGATGTTGGGAAAGCGTTGCGCTGAAGCTGACAGCTTATGAAGCTGTTAATTCCTAAATTTTTGTAATTGCGGATATCATCATATAATATTTTTGCGGTACCCTCACCGCTCGCTTCGATAAGGTGATCCCACATAAGATGATATTCAAAAGCAATCGTATCACCCGTATATTGCTTCTTCCAATTATAAAGGAAGGCGAGCAAGGCTTCAACGGAATGGGGACGCACGTATCCATTGACCTTGTATTCGGGGATATCCTTGATTTTATAACTGTCGGGGAATGATCGGGCATAGGTTCTTGATGCCGGTGCAAACATAAGTATGGTATTTTCAGGATGTAAAACTTTCTCGTGAATAGGCGGGTGAACCTTGTTTCCGCCCATACTGAATACTACCTGCGCCTTGATGTTTTCTTCCTTAAAGCGCGTTGTTATTTCGTTTACCATCATAGTTTGGTAATCGGAAAGTCTGTATTTTGTGCACTCTGGACATTCACAGTTGTTGTTAAAATAATCGCCGAGCCAGAAATGTATAACGTCCGTCTGCGGATGCTTCTTCATATAATCCACAACCGCCTCAACCATAGTTTCACGCACCTTGGGGTTGGAATAACAAAGTTCCGTCATAAGGGGACTTCCGTTCCACACATCGCGCTTGCCGTTAACTAAAGCACAAACATCCTTATATTCTTGAGGGATTTCTTCGGGCTTTATCTGATCCCAACCGTTTGCAACAACACCGAAGGGATTGCACGTCCAACCGTGGCCCATTCGCATAAGCAATAGACCTCTGTCCTTAATGGCCTTTTCGATTATTTCAACAAACTTATCTGCCATAGCGTTGTCAAAATATTCAGGCTCTTTTACAGGACTGCCCTTGTGGGTGTACCATTTTTCAAAAAAGGTGCAGGAGTTTTCAAATTGAATATAATATCCGTTATATCCTGCCTTAGGCATCCAATCCACCATATCAAGAACGTTTTCAAGACTTACCGCGCCCTCGATACACATTGTTCTGTGGCGCTTTTGCGCAATTTCAAAAATATCAATATCCTTGATCTTGGCAACGGGCGGAATATAAGTGCCGTCCTTTCCGGGACGCACCCAAACGATACCCCATTCCTCAAGCAAACGATAAACACCAAATAGGATACTTCGGGGATTGATACCTGCAATATAGCCTTTTTTATCTGTTACCTTAATTGCAAGAGCATCATCTAGGTAGGGATCGTTAACCTCAACTTTGATATCAAGCTCGCTAAACAGATAAAGCTCAATTTCAGCCTTGGTCTTTAAAATTTCAAGATATTTTTCGAGCTCATTTTTTGCAAAAGATATTACTTTATCCATAACCATTCACCTCTTTATTTTATGCAAGATAGGGATCATCCCACAGTAACAATTTCTGTCCAAGACCTTTTTTCAGAGCGTTTTCATATAATTCATAGCCCCAGGCAACGTCCCATACGGGCATACCGCTTGCTATAAAGCATATTCTGTCATCTTCTGATTCCCGTCCTAACGCATTTTTGCAGATTATATCACCTAAACCGATTCCCTCAGTAATGGGCGGTAACTTTCCTTCATACATAAAGCGATATATCTGAACGGCTATACCGTTAATAAAACGCTCATTTTCAGGAAGCAAAAGATGCTCATCAAAATATACTTCGTGCATCTTTGTATTATCCCAAATAATCTTTGAGGTAGTAAAATATTCTTCATCAACGCTTCCTCTGCCTGAAAAAATAAGCAGCGATCCCTTTTTAAGCCAATCATTATTAAGTTTAATGGGCTTTTGAGATGAAGCGGCAACGCTTACAATATCGCCTGCTCTTACTGCTTCTTCAAGAGATGTGGTTCCTCTTGCCTTTATATTATACTTTTTACTCATCTCATCAGCAAAGGCTTCAGCCTTTTCTAAAATAAGATCGCAAACAACAAGTTCTTTAAGTGATTTGGCTTCGTGAATGATTCCTTCAAAACAAGCCTTGCTTACAGGACCTGCGCCTATGCACGCACAAACGGTTGCGTTCTTGTTTGCAAGATATCTTGTTGCTACTCCCGGCACACAGCCCGTACGAACGGAACTTATCAGATTTCCTGACATCAATGCAATAGGTTCACAAGTATCTGCATCGTTAAGCATAACCATCAAAATTGAGCGTGGCAAACCTCTTTCGGGATTTATAATATTTGAGCCATACCATTTTGTTCCTGCTACGTTAAAGCGGCCGCCAACATATGCAGGCATTGCCATGAAACGTCTGTCAGGCGCATCAAGAGGCATATTGGGGAAAGGACTTTCTTTAGGAAACTTCATCATAATTCCGTGCGAATTATGCTTATCACCGCCCATAACGTAATCACCTGCACTTAAAAGGCGAAAAACTTCCTCCTCAACATCAATACAACGTCCGTAATCAAGAACTCCTGCTTCGATCATCTCTTTTTCATTAAGATATAAAAATTCTGTTTTTTTCATAAAGACCTCCTCTTTGTATTATTTTCTACACTTTTTATAAAATTGTATTTTTTACATTTTTATTATAGCAAAGACAAGATTTTAAGTCAACACAAAATACAAAAAGATTATTTTTGTACCAAATACTACAAAAGCAGTTGTTTTTTACAAAATTATAATGTATAATTTATTTTAGAGGTGATTATATGAACTTATCCGAAACTATCAAAGCATCCCTTGATTCTATGACAAAATCAGAATATAGGGTCGGCGCATACTTTTTAACCAACCCCAACGATTTCGCCTTTGAAACCCTTGATGCCATAGCAGAAAAAATCAACACAAGCACTACCTCGGTTATCCGTTTCTGCCGAAAGCTTGGTTTTTCAGGCTATAAACCCTTTCAAGAGGAAGTGCGCGCATCCTTTAAATATGAACTCACCCTGCCAGATAAACTTGAAAGAACAGTTAAAACAGATGGATACGATACTCAACTTTCAAAAAACTGGCGTTCTGCCGTTAATTGTATTGAAAAAACCTTTGCCGAACTATCACCCTCTAAGATAAACGAAGCGATTCAAGCAATTATAGATTCAAAAAGAGTCTTTTGCTTTGGCTTAAAAGAGTCTTTTGCTTTGGCACATTATGCCTACACAAGATTTTTGACCGTCCGCAACAACGTGTTCTTGCTTTCAGCAGGGCAGAGCGGTGAAATCGAATCAGTTTTAAGCCTTGGCGAAGGGGACGTATGTATATTCTTCCTTTTCCACAGATATACCCGTCAATCACCTGAAATTCTGAAACTACTGAAAAAAAGAGGTGTTACGGTTATCCTTATAACCTCGCCGCCCTATGACGAAATAAAAGAAAATGCTTCTATTCTTCTGCCATGCTTTGTAAATATTGACGGAATAAAAAACTCTGCGGCAGCGCCTATTTGTATAATAGACCATCTTTGTAACGCCGTCGTTGTATTAAGCGGAGATAAAGCACTTAATCATATGAAAGAATCGGAAATTCTGTTTAAAGAGTTTACGTTTTAAAAATACAGTTGCTAAAATCAACATGCACCCCAAGAGTAATTCTCTTGAGGTGCTTTTTTCTACACATAAATTCATATATCTTTTGATACACAAACAGAAATATTTATATTTTTACTCAAGCAATTCTTGAATAAAAATCAAAATTATCTCCAATAATATAGGATTGAATTCCCATTTTTTATATGATAGAATATTTTAAAATCAAGGATTTATTTAGAAGATATTAAGGAGTAAAAGGCTTTATGTTAGATCCAATGGGTATAGGCGAGAAAATTAAATTTTACAGAAAGCGTGCAGGAATGACTCAAGCAGAACTTGCAGAAAAAATGCGCGTTAGTTTTCAGGCTGTTTCCTGTTGGGAAACGGGCAGCACGTTGCCAGATCTTGACAATCTTTGCAATCTTGCGCGCGTATTTAATGAATCTGTTGATGAACTTTTAAAGAAGCAAGAAAACGATGGCATTTCTTATATGATAGGTGTTGACGGCGGCGGTACAAGCACCGAATTTGTTCTGTTTTCATCTGAAGGCCATATTTTTAAAACCCTAAAACTTCAGGGCAGTAATTCTTCAACCGTTGGTATTGACGGTGCGCTCAATATACTTTTTGAAGGTATTGATGCTTGTCTTCAAGAGGGAAAACCCGTAAAAGCGATTTTTGTGGGTATTGCAGGCGAAAACTATAATGAATTAACAAAAGGACTTAAACAGCGTTATCCCCATATTGATATACGTGTAGATTCAGATGGTGTCAGCGCACTTTTCAGCGCTGATGGTGATGTTGCTTTAATCTGCGGAACGGGATCTATTTTGCTGAAAAGAGACGGTGAAAGTTTTAAAACCATTGGCGGATGGGGCTATCTTTACGGGGATCCGGGCAGTGCCTTCAGTTTTGGTAAAGAGGCGGTGCGTGTTTCTCTTTTATATGAAAACGGCGGAAAGACCTCGCCACTTATCCATTCTTTATTAAAAGAGCGACTTAACGTTAAGGAATCTTTTCTTCAAGGTGCTGAAATTAACGTT
>JAZULU010000030.1:0-11681 GCA_045603265.1 Clostridia bacterium | reverse complement strand
CAAACAAAAAAATATTACATTTCTATTTCAAAAAATATTTTTAATTTTTTTCATTTTAGGTATTGACTTCTTTTCCTCTTTAATGTATATTTATATCGAGTAAAATATTTACTCAAAATTTTCCGCTATGTGAGGTGTTTTTTATGAAGACACTAAAGCGACTTTTTTCATACTACGTTCCTTATTTGGGTATCATGATACTCTATCTGTTTATGGGTGCTTTGATGGTTTCCCTTGCTATGTTATTGCCTCAAATAACAAAGCACATTACAGATTCAGTAATTCTTGATGCTCATTTTTCGTTTTTTGGTTGGTCGCCCCAAAATAAGGAACAACTTTTTATCGTGCTTGCCTGCCTTTGGCTTCTTATAGTTATAGTCAGACAAGGTATTTCTTATCTCCGTGCATATCTTATGGTAAATGCTTCAATAAAAGCTGTATGTAAAATGCGCGAGGATATTTTTGATCGCCTTTTATGGCAATCGCTTTCCTTCATTCAAAAAGAAAATACCGGCAATATTCTTACAATACTTAACGGTGATACCGAAGTAATTAAAAACTTTTTTACCGGAACATTGCCCACCATCATAGAAGCATTGTTCGGCTTCATTTTTGCCAGTGTAATGATATGGCAGATGAGTCCGCTAATGGTTATTACCGCCTACATTTTCACGATACCTTTATTTATGATATCTAAACGAATGGGAAAAGTTTTCTTCAAGTGGTATCATTACGTTCGTGATGCAAGTGCTGATCTTAGCATGGTTACACAAGAAAATCTAAATGGTATAAGAATAGTAAAAGCATATGCTCAAGAAGCACAAGAAAAGAAAAAGTTTGCCGAAAAAAACGAAGGTTTCAGGTATCACGCCATAAACTACATGGTAGTGTACTGCAAAGAGTATATTCCTTTTGCTATAATAAGCCACATACCTAACATTGTTTTAACAGTAATTGCAGCGTTGCTTGTTATCAATGGCAATATCAGCGGTGTTGATAACAACCCCTGGGCTATGACTGTTGCTGAATTTATTGCAGTTGGTGGATATGTAGGTTATATTCTTGTTCCGTTCCAGCAAGCAAACAACTGGATTAATGTTGCACAGCAAGCAGCAACAAGTGGTGAAAAGGTGTTTAAATTTCTTAATCTCGGTTCAACGATCGCCTCAAAACCGAATGCTCAAAAGCCAGATGTTTCAAAGGTTCATCTTAAACTTGATAACGTTACTTTCTCCCATGAAGGCAAAAAAATTCTCAGTGATATCAACCTTGATTTACCTCAAGGTAAGTCGCTGGGAATTATCGGAACAACGGGAAGCGGAAAAACCATGCTCACCAATATTATGGCACGTTTCTTTGATCCGACAAGTGGTGAAGTAACAATTAATGATGTCAATTTAAAAGACATGGATCTGACTACTTTACGTTCATGCTTTTCACCGGTTATTCAAGATGTTTTTCTGTTCTCGGATACAATAGCAAAAAACATAGCATTTGGACGTCCCGACGCAACGTATGAAGACGTGGTCAAATGTGCAAAAGTTGCCCAAGCACACGATTTTATATCAAAAATGCCTGATGAATACGATACTATCGTCGGTGAACGCGGAATGGGTCTTTCTGGCGGTCAAAAGCAAAGGATATCCATTGCCCGTGCGCTTTTATACAACTCCCCCATTCTTATTTTTGACGATGCCACAAGCGCTCTTGATATGGAAACTGAACAAGAACTTTACAAATGCCTTAAAGAAGAATATTCAAAGCAAAGCCGTATCATAATTGCCCACAGAATTTCTTCAGTAAAAGACTGTGATGAAATCATTGTTCTTGAAAAAGGATACATTGTAGAACGAGGAACTCATCAAGAACTTGTTGACAAAAAAGGTCGTTATTACGAAATTTATAAAGAGCAGTATTCTACTGTTCTTGACGCATTATAAAGGGAGGTGGAAATATGGCTCGCAACAGATATATGGACGACGAAAAAGAAGCCTCGAAACTTAATGCAGGTTTATTAAAACGTCTTTTAAAATACACGTTTCCCTATAAGAAAAAGTTTATTGTTGGACTTCTTCTTCTGATTATAAACGTACTGATTTCCTTAATATGGCCAACACTATTACGTTGGATGATCGATAACGTTTTAACAGACGGAGGAACACACTATAATGCAGTTACAACGATGCTGATCGCCGTAAGTACCGTCACTCTTATACTTTTCACAGATGTATTTATTGCCGCTAAGCGTCTTGTAATAATAACGGAACTCGGTCATAACACTATACACGATATAAGAAAAGAACTATTTGAACATGTACAAGGGCTTGCTTTCAAATATTTTGACGACAGACCTGCCGGCAAGATATTAGTAAGAATCACTTCATACGTTGACGGTTTGGCAAACTTGTTATCCAGTTCATTGATACAGTTAATAGTTGACTTTTTTACACTTATCTGCATTGTGATCATTTTACTTTCAATGAACGCAAAGTTGACTCTTGTTAGTTTCATTATTCTTATTCCCCTTGGCACTTTCATTATTCTAATGAAAAAAGTTATTGCAAAGTGGTCACGCAGAATGAGAACAAAAGCAAGTAACCGTACCGCTTATCTTCATGAAAACATTATGGGAATAAACGTTACACAAGCGTTTAACCGTGAAGAAAAAAACAGTGAAGAACTTGTAAGGCTCGATAATGACGTAAATAAACAAGTTATTCCCTTTTCGCTTTCAAGTAACTCAATGGGCCCTACCGTTGATATTCTTTCAACTTTAGGAACGATTCTCGTTTATTATTTTGCCATTCAATTTATATCAAATGGCAATATGACCTTAGGTGCCCTTACTGCATTTACTTCTTATATGACGCGTTTCTGGCAACCTATTGCTTCATTTACCAATATTTTTACACAATTTAGTGAAGCTGCAGGCAATATTGAACGTATTTTTGAAACAATAGATACCGAATCTGATATTACCGATAGTGAAGACGCTTACGATTTACCGGATATAACCGGAACTGTTGAATATAAAAACGTTACCTTCTCTTATGACAACGAAAACAATATTCTGGAAAATATTTCTTTCAGCGTAAAACCAGGTGAAATGATTGCATTTGTCGGTCCTACCGGTGCAGGTAAAACTACCGTAGTAAATCTGCTTTCACGTTTTTATGACGTTACAGACGGTAGCGTCGAAATTGACGGTCATGACGTTAGAAATGTTACTCTTTCTTCTCTTCGCACTCAGGTTGGCGTTATGATGCAGGATTCTTTCGTTTTTTCAGGAACGGTTATTGATAACATTCGTTACGGACGACCTGATGCTACTGATGAAGAATGTATTGCCGCGGCAGAAAAGGTTTATGCTTCGGATTTCATTGAAGCACTTCCAAAAGGCTATTATACTCACCTTGAGGAGCGTGGTGCAGGGCTTTCAACCGGTGAAAGACAACTTTTATCTTTTGCAAGAGCAGTTCTTGCCGATCCGAAAATACTTATTTTAGACGAAGCAACTTCATCCATTGATACGCAAACTGAAATGTTAATTCAACGCGCACTTCAAAAACTTCTTGAAAACAGAACAAGTTTTGTCATCGCCCATAGACTTTCAACCATAAAACGTGCCGATCAAATAATGTGTATCGCAAACAAAGGTATTGCCGAAAGAGGCACACATCAAGAATTAATGGATTTAAAGGGAATCTATTATGAATTAAATATGAGCCAATATAGGGCACTCATAAACGGAAAGGATAATTAATGGAATATATAATTTTAGCACTTCTTGCTGTTACAATCGTACTTTTAATTCTTGTACTGAAAAAACTTTATTCTAACAAATCAGTTAAAGAAGAAAACGAAAATTTAAAAAATACTATACTGCAACAAAACAGCGAGTTACGAACAGAAATAAATACAACTCTTTCAAACTATAATACCGCAGTAAATAACACGGTAAATCAACAGATGCTTCTTTTACAAAATCAGATGAAAGAGTTTTCTGCAGCCCAGCGTGATGCTTCCGAACTAGAACGTCGTCAACTTGATGAAATGCGCAGAACAATGGAAAATAATCTTCGTGCAATTCAAACAGACAATGCAGAAAAACTTGAGAAAATGCGTGAAACTGTTGATGAAAAACTTTCATCTACCCTTGAAAAAAGACTTACCGAAAGTTTTTCAACTGTTGGAAAACAACTTGAAAACGTATATAAAGGTATTGGAGAAATGCAAAACCTTGCTTCAAGCGTAGGTGATTTAAAATCTGCACTTACAAACGTAAAAATACGCGGAACTTGGGGTGAGGTTTCCCTTGATAGTTTGCTTTCGCAAATACTTTCACCTGAACAATATAAGCGAAACGTAAAACCCAATCCAAGAAAAAACAATATTGTTGAATTCTGTATTTGCCTTCCCAATAACGAGAATAATGATATTGTATATCTTCCCATTGACTGCAAGTTCCCCATTGAAGATTATCTCCGTCTATGTGAAGCTTCAGAAGCAGGCGATTCAGCCAGCATTGATGCGGCAAGCAAGAGTCTTGAAAGTGCTATAAAACTTGCTGCAAGAACAATTCGCGATAAATACATTGATCCGCCGTACACAACAGACTTTGCTATCATGTATCTCCCCATTGAAGGCTTATATGCCGAGGTTGCAAGAAAAGTAGGCTTGTGCGAGCTTTTACAGCGTGAATATCGCGTAACCGTTGCAGGGCCTACAACAATCGGTGCTTTCCTTAACAGTTTGCAATTAGGCTTTAAAACTCTTGCAATCCAGAAGCGAACAAGTCAGATCACAAAACTTCTTGTAGATATAAAAAAGAATTTCGGCGTTTTTGCAGATTTGCTTGATAAAACACGCAAAAAACTCGATGAAGCAAGTGGAAAAATTGCTGATGCTACCTCAAGATATCAAAAAATTGATAATTTACTGGGAAAAGCCGACAGTTATGTTGTGGAAGAAAGTTCTGCTCCCGCTTTAAATTCAGAAAATGAATAATTTTTTCAAAATTTCATGTACATAAATTAAATATTATAGTATAATTATATTCGGTGTATGTTGCACCGAATATTTTTTTGAGTGTGAAAAATGAAAACAATAAGTAAAAAATCTGAGCAAAAAATTATTTTATTTATAAGCATCGTTGTTATAATTGCCCTTTCGGTTGTGATTTTTAATTTTAGGCAAAATTATCTTTATACTAACCGTGACAGGCTTATAATTCTGTGCTACCAGACAAATATTTCAGGCTCCGACGGAGAACAATGGGCAAAAGAATTAAAAAAACAATTTAATAATGTTCCCGATTTTGAAGTGGGCGTTTATGAAACACAATCCGTTGGTAACGAATCAATTACCATCACAAGCGAAAAAGGCTGGTCACAAATCGTTACCCGCATTGGTGCAGGTGAAGGCGATATTCTCTTTGTTGATAACAAAGTTTTTTACGAAGTATTGCTTGCACAAGATCTTATTATCCCCCTTTCAGGTGAATATGCCTCCCCCATTACAGATAAAAACGGTACTGTCTGGGGTGTAGATATTACAGACCGCACTGTAGATGGACTGTTAAATTACGGAACCAGCGAATATGTAGGAAAAGGTCAGCCATTGCCAATAAAACCAAACAATAAAGAAAAATATGAGCACAACGGTTTAAATTATTCTGCGCGTGTCATCGCCGTCATTTTTAAAGGCGCTAAACATTCTGCAGAGGCTCAGAACGTTCTAAACTCTCTTTTTGGGGAGGTTACTCATGAATAAGATAAAATACGCATTAAATCACGGTAAAATCGTTATACTTATTTTGATGATTGCAGTATTTTTTATTTCGTCACTTGTTTTTGATGCTGTTTCACAACTTAACTCACAAAAAGACGGAATTGAAATGCTTTTTGTAAGCACCTATATTTCCGGCGGAAGTTCTAACACTATTGTTAAAAACATAACAAACGAAACTAACGTAAAATACGTTGGTGCCGCAACCATTGATGAAAAAGATACGCGCGAATATATTAAACAAGTTAGTGACTATTCTTTTTCGGATTATCTCTACGATATTACTACTTCAAAAAACGCTGAACTTATTTTTGTTACCGAAAGCGTTTTGCCGGAAGTCTATCAAATGAAAAATATTGTTCCTTTGGAAATCGACGGCACTTTTGATTCTGTTTGTTATAATAACGGAGTTTTATATGCACTTCCTTTAAAAAATGTTGTTATTAATCAAAATTCAAACGTTGTATCTTTACAACAAGATACATATGTAGTTCTTCTTGAAGGCGATCACACCCAAGATGCCCACCAATACTTATCGTCATTAATTACGGAGGAAAAATAATGTATTTGCAAAATTGTTCACCAAAAAAATTTAACTTATTGACTGTTATCTTAATTATTATTTCAATTATTGCTTTGGCAATATTTCTTTTGATCGGCTTTTCCTTTTTGAATATCGGCATTAATCCAGTATCGGCAACTGCCGGTGTATTACTTATACTTTTCATCATAGGATATTTTGTTTTTAAATCAACCTTTTGTAATTACACTTACGAAATTGATGAAAATAATTTAACGATAAAACAATATACGGGAAAACGTATAACAAAAGAAATCACCATAAAAAAAGATAAAATTGATTCTATAAAATCAGGAAATAGCGGGTTAAAACTTTATCCTTTCGGTACTAAGCCAAGCGAAATTTCTTTTAATGGAAAAAAGTATGCAATTTCTGCTGATGAAACGTTATTGAGTTATTTAAAAAATGATTCCTTTACCGACGGATATATTGATGCAAACTACAACAATATGCTTGAGTCTTTAAAAGAACTTATTGCAATTCCTTCAGTAAAAGATCTTCCCATTGATAATATGCCCTTTGGTGAGCCATGTGCAAAAGCGCTTGAATATACTCTTAACCTTTGCGAAAAACTTGGAATGAAAACAAAAAACGTAGATAATTATTGCGGTTGGGCAGAAATCGGTGAAGGCGAAAAACTTATTGCAATACTTTCCCATCTTGACGTAGTGCCTGCAGGAGACGGCTGGGACACCGATCCTTTCTGTGCAGTTATCTCTGATGATGAAATTTTCGGAAGAGGTGCAATAGATGATAAAGGGCCTGCAATCGCTGCCATTTATGCTGTTGCTGCTTTTAAAGAAAAAATCAATAAAATTCCTTGCCGAGTTCGCCTTATATTTGGTTGCGATGAGGAAAGCGGTTGGGGTTGTATGGATCGCTATGCAGAAACAGAAGATATTCCCGATATGGCATTCACCCCAGACGGCTCATATCCCGTAATAATTACTGAAAAAGGTATTGCACATTTCAGAATTAACACAAGCCTTGAAGAAGGTGATTATCAACTTTATTTAAAAGGCGGTCTTCGTCCTAATATGGTGCCTGACAAAGCTACTGCCACAGTAGTGGGCAACATTGATAAACTTTTCACAAAACTTAACAATTATGACGTACACTCAAAAGGATTAAGTTTTTCTTCTGAGGGTGATACGCTCACTATAAATGCAATCGGTGTCGGTGCTCATGGTTCAACTCCCCAAAAAGGTCAAAACGCATTTTTTGAGTTGTTTAAATTTTTGCAATTCCTTGATTTAAAAGGAAGTCAAGGTGAGTTTGTCAATAATATGGTTGAATTTTTTGTTGATAAATGTGATGGCAACGGTGTAAACCTTAATATTAGCGACGAAATATCAGGTAGCCTTTCATTGAATCTTGGCATGTGCTTTATTGGAAAAAACAAAAACTTTGATGACATGAATGACGATTCTTGCAGAATTATTATTGACGTTCGCTATCCCGCATCATACGATATTAAAGATATTTCCGCCAAACTTCAAAGCGCATTACCTGCTTCTTGGGAATGTGAAATTGATAATCATCAAGCACCCCATCACGTTGATAAAGATTCGCCTCTTGTAAAAACTCTTATGGATGTATATAAAAACTATACCGGAAGAGATGAACAGCCTCTTGCAATCGGCGGTGGCACATATGCCCGTACATTGCCCGGAAAGGCCGTTGCTTTTGGTGTTCAATTTGCTGAACGCCCAGATAAAGCACATCAGGCTAATGAATCTTTCCATTTGGATGATTTTAAGATCAGCGCAAAAATGTTTGCTGCGGTTATAGAAAAACTTGTTACAGAACAATAAAAATTTCGATTGTATTATTTTACATTTTTTGATATAATATTACATTAAGAAAAAACTAACGTATTTTTAAGGTGAAGAAATGTTTGATATTACTTTAGGAGATACGGTTATCACAAAAAAAAATCACCCTTGCGGTGGTAATAAGTGGGAATGTGTTCGCTCAGGTGCAGATATAAAACTTAAGTGTCTTACTTGTGGCAGAGTAATCATGCTTGACCGCGAAGAATGTATGAAGCGAACAAAAAAATTAATTAAGGCGGAATAAAAATGGCTAAGAAAAATAACAACGTTTTCTTTAATTTATTTAATGCAGAAAACGGTTTTGAAGAGGAGAATCAAAACTCCAATAATATTGAAGTTTCTTCTACAGAAGAACACTTCGTTTCCATTGCGCATATGGATATTGATGAACCGAAGCAAGAGCCTGTTTCCGGTCAAACAACTATGTTTGAAGATGATAATTTTAAAGCTTTTTTTGACGATTCAGCAAAAGAAGATTTAAAAGAGGAAGTTTCTTCAGAGTTTATTATTGAACCGGTAGTTGAAGAAATCATTCCGCAGGAACTTGTTATTGAAACGACTCACGATGAAAACTTGAGTATTTCAACCGATGACGTTAAAGAATCTACCGAAAATGAGCCTGTTCAAGATCAAATTACCGACGACAGTGAATCAACTGCTACGGAATTTGAAAACGAACCTATTCAACAGTTCTTTATTGAACCTACAACTAACGATGATTTAACTCAAAACGCTCATAATGAAGAAGAAGATAAACTTGTTTCATTACTTGAAACCAACCCTCTTGATGATGAATATACAGAAAATATTGAAAACTTTTCGGTTGATGATATTTTCAATAACATTCAATCTTATGAAGATATCAAGAACCAACAGCATTTTGATGCCTTTGAAACTCCCTACCTTTTCCACGGTAAAAACAGCGAGCGTGTAAGATACAGACTTAATGTCCCCTCAAAGCGCAACCGAAAAAAAAACCGTATTAAAAGGAGTTTTATGAGCTGGATCATAACAATTCTTGTTGCAATATTTATCGCAATGTTTTTGCGCACATTTGTCTTTTTAATCGCTACAGTAAACGGTCCCAGTATGCTTCCTACTCTTGAAGATAACGAAAAACTTTTTGTTACAAAATATACTTATAAGTTTTCAGAAATTGAAAGAGGCGACGTTGTAATCTGCAAATACGGAACTGAAGCTTATCCCGATATTTATGTAAAAAGAGTTATTGCTTTGGGCGGTGAAGTCGTAAGCATTGTTGATGGTAAAGTTCTTATCAACAACGTCGAACTTGAAGAAAATTATGTTTTAGCACCATGTGTCATGGATATGGATCCCGTATATGTTCCTCAAGGTTACGTTTTTGTTATGGGTGACAATAGAAATAATTCTGCAGATAGCCGCAAAGTAATAATCGGTCCACTTAAAGAGGATCTTATCATTGGAAAAGTGCAATTCAGAATAACTCCTTTCCAAAAGTTCGGTTCTTTGGAGGATAAGCAGTGAAATACCTTGTCCTTTCCGATATTCACGGTAACAATATAGCCCTTGAAACGGTGCTTTCAAAAGTTCCTGAATCAAGATATGATAAAATTCTTGTTCTTGGTGATAACGTTGGCGATGGACCTTGTCCTGATAAAGTTTTGGATCGTCTTCTTTCCCTTGATGCCATTATGATTGCAGGTAATCGTGAAGAACTTGCCTGTGACCATTTTAACGGTTTTTTTGAAACACAGAAGGCTTTGCAATGGAAATTCATGCGGGAATCCCTTGAATTTCTTACACCTGCGCAAAAAACTTATATCGCAGGTCTTTCAAATCAGAAAACTGTTACTGATGGTGATATTTCCATAAAAATGGTTCACGGCTCGCCTGATTCGGTAAGAGAGTTATTGCAATGCACAAACTCTACCCGCCTTAACGAATGTCTTGAAAGCATTGATGAAAATATTCTTTTATGCGGTCATAATCATTATCAATTTGCATATCTTGGACCAAATGATAAATTAGTCCTCAATCCCGGCTCTACCGGTTTATGTCAAAAAGGTGAATCCTTTAGGGCGGATTATGCACTTTTGAATATTTGTCACAATCAATATTCATTTGAACTCAATCACACCTATTATGATGGTGATGCAATAAAAAAAGAATATATTGATCGCAATCTTTGGGATAGTACTATTTGGGGGCAGTTGGCTTACCGAGAAATGAGCGAAGGAAAAACATACATAGTAAGTTTCGCACGTTTTGTATATAATCTTGCAAAATCAAAAAATGCATCCACTCACCCATTGGACGATAAAATCTGGGAAGAAGCATCAAAAAAATGGGATTGGAATTCTGTAAAATAAAACTGTGTTCAGCGTAATGCTGAACCGGTTATTTTTTTAATTTATGAAAATAGATAATATTGAATTAAAAAACAAGTTAATACTTGCACCTATGGCCGGTGTTACTGACAGCGTTTACCGAGATATCTGTTTTAATTTTGGTGCAGCACTGACCGTAACCGAGATGGTAAGTGCAAAAGGCCTATACTATGCCAGTGAAGCCACTGCCGATCTTTTGGAGCCTTCACACACACATCCTGAAAGTGCCCAAATATTTGGAAGTGACCCTGAAATTATGGCAAGAGAGTTATCTCACCCATTCTTCGAACCATTTGATATTATTGATATAAATATGGGGTGCCCTGCACGAAAGATCATTTCCAATAATGAAGGAAGCGCCCTAATGAAAGACATTCCTTTGGCAAAAGAAATAGTTTCTGCATGCGTAAACGCTACAAAAAAACCTGTAACCGTTAAATTTCGTGCAGGATGGGATTCTTTTTGTGCTGACAAAATGGCTCGCGCTTGTGAAGAAGCCGGCGCAAAGGCAATTACCATCCACGGAAGAACAACAACGCAAGGTTACAGCGGAAAGGCAGATCTTGATTCAATCAAACGCGTTAAGGAATCAGTGAACATTCCCGTAATCGGAAACGGAGATATAACCGGCGGTATTTCAGCAAAGAAAATGCTTGATTATACCGGTTGTGATGCCTTGATGATAGGTAGGGCGGCCCAGGGAAAGCCTTGGATTTTTGCCGAAATTAATGCCTTTTTAAACGGTGAAGAATTTCAATTTACCCATATTCAAAAAATTGATATTGCTTTTGAACACGGTATGCGGCTTATCGAGAGAAAAGGCGAATATACCGCAATGCTTCAAATGCGTAAACACATGGCATGGTATACACACGGTATGCGAAACGCAGCACAAATACGCGCAAAAATTACAAACATAAAAACCAAAGAAGACTTTTTATCATTAATTCAAATGCTTAAAGGACTTTGCTGATAGTGCATTTAATGTATCTTTTGTGTTTTTTATTGCGCCTTCTAAAATTTGTTTTTCCGTAATAATTCCCAAGAGATTTTCATCCTCATCAACGACGTATACAAAGTAAAAGTAATTTCCGTTGAAATTTTTAAGAA
>JAZULU010000029.1:0-1616 GCA_045603265.1 Clostridia bacterium | reverse complement strand
TGCCTCTGATATTTTCAATACGGTTGAAAGTTTCGGATCTGATGCTCCCAACTCGATTTCTTCCAGACCTTTATAGCTCATGCCGCAAAGCTCAGAAGCTTTTTCTAAGGTTAATCCAAGCTCCTTTCTTTTGCGGCGAGCTACTTGTCCAAAATTCATCTTTTCCATTGTTCGTCACCTCCTTGTCTTATATTTTAAAAGGTAACGAACTTTGTTTCAAGGAACTACAGTTACTATTTTAGTTAAAATTAAAATATTTTTATTAAATTTGTGAATTTTTTATATACTTTTCAACGATAAGCATATATGCGTTGGGTTTTATTTTTTTGAAATAGAACAGATTTATTTGATATAATTTAATACTATTTTTTATTAAACTTACATATATGAATACTTAAAGTCCGTGTCACTTTGTGTAACACCGTTTTTGACAACGGTTACTTCCAGCATTGA
The DNA here is from genome assembly GCA_045603265.1 of Clostridia bacterium. GTDB lineage: Bacteria > Bacillota > Clostridia > Christensenellales > QALW01 > UMGS1322. The sequence continues at coordinate 1,163 of JAZULU010000029.1, read as the reverse complement.
GCGATAACGTTCACCTTCTTCATAGGTAAAGGTGACCTCTAACGAAAAGGCACTTCCGTCGCTACTGCCTGAATCGCTTCCCACATATACCCATCTCGTGCCTTGCAAAACGTGAACGGTAAGCGTTGCCGTAATACTTGTTATTTCATCCGATTGATTGTTTACCCGTACCATTGCCAAGCCCGTTGTGCCAAAAAAACTCAAGCCGCCATTCTGTACATCCGCAATACCAATAGCGCACGGTTCCACCGTTTCAGGCACAGCAGCAGATGCAGACACCCCCAAGGAAAGCATCATAATAAATGCGATTATGACAGATAAAACTTTTTTCATTTTTACTTCCTCCTATATTATGTATCATTAAATCCGTTCTATTTTGCCATCGAATATTACTTTACGCTTTCAGCAATTTTAATGATAATATCTGCATCAACGTTTTTTCCGGAAAGATTAAATACATAGCTATCATACCAATACAACACGACTCTTCCATCATGATATTTCAGCAAGGTCGCTTCAGAACCATTTATTATTACATATTCTTTTGCGTTATAGTTTTTATCTATTGAAAACTCAGCATCAGAAATCCACTGAGAATACTCAACAATTTCATTATTTTTACCTTTAAATGTATATATAGTCGCTATAAAGGTTGATGTTTCGCATTCCATCGTCCAGCCATCAGGAATATACGACGGCTTCATTTCTTTTTCAATATAACTGGGAGTATGTTCGTCTTTTCCAAAAGTTACAGCAATATTTTCCTTATAAAACTCGATAATTACATTTTCCACCTGTGCTCTGACGGATGGAACGCTCATAACAACGGTCGCACCTATTAGGCTGAAGCAAATTAAAAGCATTGCCGCATATTTTAATATTTTCATGATAATCGCGTTCGACCTTTTCGACTTGCGTTTCACTTTTTCCCACAAGCTGTCCATTCTTTTTTCGTCTATTAACTCTATTTGCGTGTCCGGTGTTATATCCGTTTTATATATCTCCTCGTCGATCCATTTCGTTACCGCTTGCTTCAGCGCCAATTTGAAATGCAACTCGTCTATTTTTTTATCCATTTATATAACCCTCCATTTCTCTGCGTAATTGCTTATATATTCTGCTTACGATCGTATTGACCGTCGATTGATTCATGCCCATTTTAT
>JAZULU010000028.1:0-4477 GCA_045603265.1 Clostridia bacterium | reverse complement strand
TAAAACTTAATCAATTTGAAGGACCTCTTGATCTTTTACTCCACTTGCTTGATAAAGATAAAATTGATATTAAAGATATTTTTGTTTCTGATATCACGGAACAATATCTTCAATATATTGCTGATATAAACGAATTTGATATGGAAAATGCCAGTGAATTTTTAACGGTTGCTGCACATCTTCTTGAGATAAAGTCAAGGTCGCTTCTTCCCAAACCTGCACCTCTTGAAGAAGGGGAAGAGGATCCTGAACAAGCGCTTATTCGTCGCCTTACTGAATATAAGATGTATAAAGAAGCAGGCGAAAAACTTCACGATATGGAAGAAGAAAATCTCAAAGTATATTATAAACTTCCGGAAGAAATCAATATGCAACAGCGTATTGAATTGGAAGATATGAAACTTGATGCTTTGATGGCTGCTTTTGGTGAAGTTATTAAACGTTTTGAAAATAAAACAGTAAAAAAACAACGTGAAATAAAACGTGATACATATACCGTAAAAGGAAAAATGTCATATATAAGACGAAGATTGTCTGCAAAAAAAGAAATGTCATTTTTTGATATGTTTGAAGATGACGGCAATAAAAGTGAAGTTGTAACTACTTTTGCAGCTATGCTTGAATTGTGGAAAAACAGATATCTTAAGTTGGAACAGAAAGCATACTTTGGTGATATAACTGTCCCACTTAATCTTGAAACGGATAATACAACTATTTCGGAGGAAGAATTCAGTGAATTTGAATGAACTTGCATCAGTCATAGAAACACTTATGTTTATAGTTGGTGAACCTTTGGATACTGAAGATGTAAAAAAAGTTACCGGCGCTACGGAAATGGAGTTTTGGCAGGCTCTTGAGTTGCTTGAAAATAAGTATGGCAAAGAAAGCGGAATAAACTTAAAAAAGTTCGGTACAAAAATTCAGTTATGTACAAACCCAATAAATGCGCCATATGTTGAAGATTTATTAAATCCCATACAAAAAAAATCTCTTTCACAAGCAGCACTTGAAGTTCTTTCAATAATCGCATACCGTCAACCTGTAACGCGTGGCGAAATTGAACAGATTCGAGGAGTTAAATGTGATTATTCTGTTATGAGTCTTAAACAAAAAGGACTTATAGATGAAATAGGACATAAGGATACGATAGGACATCCTGTTTTATTTGGAACAACAGATTTGTTCTTGAGACATTTCGGTTTAACCTCTCTTGATGATCTTCCAGAACAAGAAAATCTTGAACTTCTTGAAAACAGCGAGTTTGAAGAAGAGGCTGAACAATTAATCATACCATTGCTGGATGAAAAAAGGCATGATATAGATGAAAAAAACAGTTTACAAGAAGAAGAAACTATGATATAATCTTCGCATATGTGGAACTTTGCTCTCGGTTTACGCGCTTCTCCGGCGGTTTACTGTGAGTGATAGCGTTTACATAAATAAATTATGGAGGATAAAATAATGGATAAGGTAGTAAAGTCTGAGATTATTGCAGCTAACAAGTTGCACGATTCTGATACAGGTTCTCCTGAAGTTCAGATCGCTCTTTTGACTGAGCGCATCAACCATCTTAATGAGCATCTTAAGACTCATGCAAAGGATCACCACAGCCGTCGTGGCCTTTTGACAATGGTTGGTCAGCGTAGAGGTCTTCTTGCTTATCTTAAGGATAAGGATATCGAAAGATACAGAGCTATCGTTAAGAAGCTTGGCTTAAGAAAGTAATGTTTAAAAGCGGATGTTTTTTAATATCCGCTTTTTCTCAATTTTGATGATTTCACATTTTTTTGTGTTATTTATATTGGTAATTTTATTTTAAGGAGTATATATATGGAATTTAAGCAGATTAAAACGACATATGCCGGCAGAGAACTTACTATTGAAACCGGCAAATACTGCGGACAGACAAACGGTTCGTGTGTAGTTCGTTGCGGCGATACGGCTGTTATGGTATCGGCAACTATGTCAAAGCAGCCCAGAGAAGGTATGGATTTCTTTCCTCTGAGCGTTGAGTTTGAAGAAAAACAATATTCAGTTGGTAAGATCCCCGGCGGTTATATCCGCAGAGAGGGCAGAGCAAGCGAAAAGGCTATTCTTACATCCCGTCTTATTGACAGACCTATTCGTCCTCTTTTCCCCAAGGGATTTTTTAATGATGTACAAGTTGTTGCAACTTGCATGTCAGTTGACGTTGATAATATGCCTGATGTTCTTGCAATGATCGGCTCTTCATTTGCTCTTACAATGTCAGATATTCCTTTTGCAGGCCCCACAGGTTCTGTTACTGTTGGCATGATTGGCGATGAATATATTCTTAATCCTAATGCTGAACAGAGAAAAGCATCACGTCTTCACCTTACCGTTTCCGGTACCAAAGATGCCGTTATGATGGTTGAAGCAGGTGCTGATGAAGTTAGCGAAGCACAGATGCTCGAAGGCATTATGATTGCACATGAAGAGATTAAGAAGATCGTTGCATGGCAGGAAGAAATTCAGAAGGAAATTGGCAAAGAAAAGATTCAGATCGAACTTTATCACGTTCCAGAAGATATCGATGCTGCTGTAAGAGAATATGCTTACGACAAGATCGTTTGGGTTATGGAAACTTTTGATCGTCATGAACGTGAAGTTCGTGAGGAACAGGTTGAAGCAGAAGTTCAGGAACATTTTGCTGAGATCTTCCCCGAGAAAAAACGTGAAATAGGCGATTCTCTCTACTACATCAAGAAAGAAGTTATGCGTAACAAGATTCTTGATCAGGGTGTTCGCCCTGATGGACGTGCTATCGATGAAGTTCGTCCTATCTGGTGTGAAGCAGGCATGTTTTCTCGTACACATGGCTCCGCTGTATTTACTCGTGGTCAGTCACAGGCGATGACTATTACAACATTAGGTCCTTTAAGTGATGTTCAGGAACTTGATGGCATTGATGGTGAAACTCAGAAGAGATATATGCACCAGTATAATATGCCCGGATATGCAACAGGTGAGCCCAAGCCTCTCCGTGCGCCCGGCAGACGTGAAATTGGTCACGGTGCTCTTGCGGAGCGTTCACTTGAACCCGTTATTCCTTCTGAGGAAGATTTCCCTTATGCAATCAGAGTTGTATCTGAAATCGTTTCATCAAACGGTTCAACGTCGATGGCTTCTGTTTGCGGTTCAACACTTTCGCTTATGGATGCAGGTGTTCCGATCAAGGCTCCCGTTGCTGGTGCTGCTATGGGTCTTATTAAGGATACAAGAGAAGGCTCAGATAAAGTTGCTGTTTTAACAGATATTCAGGGACTTGAAGACTTCCTTGGCGATATGGACTTTAAGGTTGCAGGTACAAAAGACGGTATCACTGCAATTCAGATGGATATTAAGATCAAGGGTATTGATAAACCTATTCTTGAACGCGCTCTTAAGCAGGCATATGATGCAAGAATGCACATTATGGGCAAGATGATGGAAACTCTTGATGCTCCTCGTAAGGAACTTTCGCCTTATGCACCCAAGACAATGTCGTTTAAGATTGATGTTGATAAGATCCGTGAAGTTATCGGTACCGGCGGTAAGGTTATCAACGGCATCATTGCTGAAACCGGAGTTAAGATCGATATTAGTGATGACGGTAATGTTGTTATCTATGCAGTTGATCAGGCTTCTGGAGATAAGGCTAAGAAGATGATCGATGATATTGTTAAAGAAATTGAAGTAGGCGAAACATACTTTGGTACTGTAGTTCGTATTATGGATTTTGGTGCTTTTGTTGAACTTCTTCCCGGAAAAGAAGGCCTTTGCAGAATAGGAGAACTTGATAACAAGTTTGTTAAGAAGGTTTCTGATGTTGTTGAAGTTGGCGATAAGATCATGGTTCGTGTTATTGAAATTGATGATAAGGGTAGAATTAATCTTTCGAGAAAAGCAATGCTTCCTAAGGAAGAAAAAGAAGAAAAAACAGAAGAATAATTGTTTTATGCCGATTAAATACTATGTTTAATCGGCATTTTTTTATTTATTTCAAAAAATCGCTTGTCAAAAAATAGGGGATATGCTATAATCTTTAAGAATTCACACTCGGGTAGTGGGCAATGTGCTTGTTCCTTTTTATAAAAAGGTAAGCTTGCAGCGTATCCGAGGAGGAAAAAAACAAGGAGGACATAAAAATGTCAGAAAAATCAGTTATCTCAATGAAAAATCTGCTGGAAGCAGGCGTACACTTCGGTCACCCCACTCGTAGATGGAACCCCAAAATGGCTCCTTACATCTTTACAGAGCGTAACGGCATCTACATCCTTGATCTTCAGAAGACAGTTAAGAAGGTAGAAGAAGCTTATTCATTTATCTTTGACGTTGCTTCAGAAGGTGGCTCAATTCTCTTTGTTGGTACAAAGAAGCAGGCTCAGGAATCAATTGAGTCAGAAGCAAAGCGTTGCGGCATGTACTATGTAAACCAGAGATGGGCTGGCGGTATGCTTACAAACTTCAAGACTAT
>JAZULU010000027.1:0-4896 GCA_045603265.1 Clostridia bacterium | reverse complement strand
ATTTATCCCGTCCGCAAGTACGGATTTAGTTGAAAAGAACCCACACTTGTCGTAGACAAGTGTGGGTTCTTTTCTGGTCTGGGTGAGAAGACTTGAACTTCCGGCCTCATGAACCCCATTCATGCACGCTACCAAACTGCGCCACACCCAGAAAACATGTGTATTATATACTCAATGTTTTATTATGTCAAGCGAAAAATTAAAAATTTTTATAAAAGATGTGCCACTACTTTAGGGAAATCGCGGTAATCGTCAATTTTAATATAGTTGTAGTCGGCAAGATATACCGATTCATCATTGCCGCCCAAGCCGTAATCATCGCCAACGTAGGCAACTTCATCATGACTGAATCCGTTTTCCTTGCAGTACATATCAAGGGCGTATGCTTTATTATAGGGTGCGGGAGCCATATCAAAAGATGATGAGCCACCGACAAAAACTATATAATCGGAAAAAACTTCCTTAACATCATCATATATGGCACGACGCTTTTTTCTGTCGGGATCAAAGGCAAGTTTATCTTTTTGTTCTGCTTTTGTGCCTAAAATGGGAAAGGTTACGCAACCTGAAGAATGATACTCAACGTTATCGCCCTTAAAATCCAAAAAGCCGTATTTTTCGCGTAACATGGTAACGCGCTTTTCGATGCTTTCCTTATCATGGGGAAGCTGAATATCGCGGACAATATCAAGGGATTTTGTTTCGGGATTATATTTTCCGTATTGCATGCCGTAGTTGCCCACAATATCAATGGGGAACTGGCCCATCTGTTTAAAAATGCGGTTGCACATGCCTGCACCCATCATTAAGAGTTTGTATTTTTTTGAAAGGGCTTCAAGGATTTGACGGTGTTCCTTGCTTAAAGGTGTTTTGTGTTGTGTAAGTGTGCCGTCAAGATCGAAGGCGATAAGTTTAATTTCTGCCATAAGAAAGACCTCCTAAACGTGAAGATATTATAAAACGAACTCAATAAAAAGTCAATGGTATATAAGGCAAGATAAGTGGCAATAATTCTTTTCGGAGGGATAAAAATGAAAAAATTTCTATTTGCAGTTTTTGCATCAGTAATGTTTGCGGCGCTTATGTTCAATACTACCATGGCAGAAGATATTGTGAGGATACATATCCGCGCCAACAGTAACAGTGAAAGCGATCAGGCAATAAAACTAAAGGTGCGTGATGAGATAAATGAGTATCTTTCACCTATTTTGGAAAAACCTAAAACTAAGGAAGAAGCCGTAGCACTTCTTAATAATGAAGTTGATAATCTTAAAAATATTGCGGAACAGGTTTCGGGACAAAAATGCAGAGTTTCAATAAATGAGGAGTATTTCCCTGAAAAAACGTATAACGATAAAGTGTATCCTGAGGGCGAGTACACCGCACTTATTATTGAGATCGGCTCAGGGGAAGGGCGAAACTGGTGGTGTGTGGCATTTCCCAACATGTGCTATACAAGTTCGGAAAAAGAAGTTGAATATAAATCCTTTTTTGTGGAATTTCTTGAAAGGTTAGGCATTTTATGAAAAAATTTATTGCGTTTATAATGATATTTTTATTGCTTTCACTTACTGTTTCGGCGGCCACTTTTTCGTCGGGATCCAGAGGTGAGGAAGTAAAAAAACTCCAGCAGACTTTAAAAGATAAGGGCTATGAAATAAATAGTGTTGACGGAATATTCGGCAGCGAAACAAAAAATGCCATAATGGCATTTCAAAAAGATAATAACTTAAAAGTTGACGGTATAGCAGGACCTGAAACTCTTTCGGCACTTGGAATGACGACACAGACAAATAATTCGGATTCGGATATATATTTGCTTGCGCGCTGTGTTTACGGTGAGGCTCGGGGTGAAGTGTATTTAGGCAAAGTTGCCGTTGCGGCAGTAATACTTAATCGGGTTGACGATGCAAATTTTCCCAATTCCATTTCGGGGGTAATATATCAGCCGGGTGCTTTTGATGCGGTTGCTGACGGGCAGATAAATCTTGCACCTGATGAAGAATGTATCCGCGCCGCCCGTGATGCTTTCGGTGGATGGGATCCCACAAACGGGTGTCTTTACTATTATAATCCCAAAACTGCCACAAACAAGTGGATGCTTTCAAAAGAGGTTACTCTTGTTGTCGGAAACCATTCTTTTTGCAGGTAGGTGAATTATTGTGAGAAAAATTTTTTATCAGATATTGGCTTTAGGATTGCTGATTGTGTTAGGCGCCATAAGTGCTGTTCTTGTAATTCGCACCAACGATCTTAACGAGATGAATTTAAAGTATGAAAATCGCATGAAAGCATCTTTAATGGAAGCGGCACAAGATATGCGCACTCTTGAAAACGATCTTTCAAAACTTATGATAACCGTAAACGAAAAATCGGCAACTCAACTTTTGTCAACCATTGCACTTAAAAGTGCCGCCTGCGGTCAGGCACTTTCGGAACTTCCCATAGTTGCAACGGGCGTGCAAAATACGTTAAAATTTACAAATCAGTTATCGTCCTATTGCGTTACTGTTCTTAATAATTACTCTGTGGGCGTTGGCTTGCCTGAAAATTTTGATACACAAATAAACGACTTCTTTAACACATGCAAAAACGTAAACATTGAACTTCAAAAGGTCGAAAACGACGTTATATGTGATAAAATATCGCTTCTTACCGTAAATAACGGAGAAACGGAAACGGAAGGATTATTCGGAAGCATCGATAACGATTTATTGGAATATCCCTCAGTTATTTTTGACGGTCCTTTTTCTGACGGGCAGGAAAGAACAACGCCTAAAAAACAGCGCGAAGAGATTTTAAGGGAAGAAGCCATCAAGTACGTTGAAAATTTAGGTTTTAATTGCCAGTATAAAGGCGAAGTAAATGGTGTTGTGCCCGTATATCTTTTTGAAAATGAAAATACGAGCGTTCAGGTAACCAAAAACGGTGGGCTTCTTTTAATGATGATATCGGACAGAACTGTTGAAGAGGCAACTTTATCGGAGGAAGAAGCGGAAAAAAAGGCTCTTGAATTTGTTGAAAAACTTGAATTTGGTACTGTCAAAAATGTGTGGCAGGAGTTTTATGGCAACTATGCTGTATTTAATTTTGCACCGATGATAGATGAAACGGTTATTTATCCTGATATTTTTAAGGTAAAAGTTGCCCTTGATAACGGTGATATTATAGCCGTTGAAAGCAAAAGTTATATAATGAATAACCGCCAACGGGAAATTCCGGATGTTAAAATTTCTGAAGAAGAAGCAAAAAACCGCCTTAAAGACGGTTTTGTAGTGGAAACTTCGCGATTGGCGATCGTTTCTGTAAACGAAAAGGAAAATTTGTGCTATGAGTTTTTCGGGAAATTCAAAAATCTGGATTTTGCCGTGTATATTTCAGCCCTTGACGGCGAAGAAAAAACGTCCTTTAGAATCATTTCTACCGAAACGGGAAAAATGGTGGTATAAAAAAATCCCTGCCAAGCAGGGATTTTTTATCTTTTATTAACCTTTTGCAGCCTTGATCATATCTTTGTGGCCGAAAATAACAACTTTACCGCTCTTTTCAACTTTGTAATCATCGATATCAATATCTTCGTCTGATTCCTCAATAAGGTCTTCAAAATCGCCTTCGTAGAAATCTACAAGATCTTCGTAAAGACTCTTTGCAGTTTTTGTATCTTCGCAGTAAGCGATAAGAACAAGATTTTCTTCGTCATCATCAAAAGCAACGATTAAATCTTCAATACCGTCAGCATCTGCACCGAACTCTTCAACAAAATATTCGATTTCTTCTGCATCGTCGGTTGTTTCTACTGAGTAGTCTTCATTCTTGAGGTTTTTCTTTGCATCTTTGGGATCGGAGGGCATTGATGAACATGCTACAGCGCAAACCATAATGCTTAAGAGTGCAAGTATTGCAATAAGTTTTTTCATGGGTAATCTCTCCTAAAAATTTTATTTACCGTTCTTTGTCATCGGTATGTACATATTATAGAACAAAAACAGACAAAAGTCAATACTACAACTGTTCTTTTTTGCAAGAATTGATAAAAAACTTAAAGATTTCACTGCCGTCCGCAGTATCGGAACGCTTCATTTTATAACACATTCGTTCGGGGTGAAACTGCAGAGCCATTATGGGCAGAGTTTCATGAACGATACCTTCAACGATGTTTTCGCTTTGTGCAATTACCGAAAGATTTTGACCAAGCACTTTTATCGCCTGGTGATGATAACTGTTCACAATAATATCTTCACCGTAAAAAGAATATAGAAAACTGTTCTTTTTTACAGAAACGTTATGAATTGTAACCATATTGTCATCGGAGGAATGGTTTGGGATATCCTGAAAAAGCGTTCCGCCAAAAAATACGTTTATTACCTGCAGACCCCTGCAAATACCTAAAATTGTTTTTTTCTCTTTAATGAATTTTTCTAAAAGATCAAATTCGCGCTTATCACGGTCAGTATCAATGCGGACAGAACGAGAATTTTCTTCGTTATAAAAGGAAGGCTCAATATCTCCGCCACCGCAAAGCAGGAGCCCGTCACATTCAATATCAGTTGGGTAAAGCACCGCCACGCCACCTGAAAGATTTATGGCGTTTACGTAATTTTCGGGATCACCCTTAAAAGATAATAAAATTTTCGGTTTCATAAAATACACCTCGGTATATTATATGGTATTAGAGAAGAACATATTTAGGAAAGTTAATTTGTTTTTCTATATAAATAAAACACATAAGTAAAAATAAATCAACGGCATAGCCGTTGTATATCATCAATTCCGTTAGGAATTGCATATCATCAAAAGGAAGTTTTGTATATCATCATTGCGAAAGTTTTCTGATACACACCTACGGTGTGATGAGATGCGCCGCACTCGTGCGGCAATGATATACACGACTGCGTC
>JAZULU010000026.1:0-12878 GCA_045603265.1 Clostridia bacterium | reverse complement strand
CAGCGCACCTGAAACGTTGTCCCCGGGCACGCCTCCGCGACCCTTTGTAAACATATATTTTTGCACGTTTCTTACTATTTCGCACACGCGATCGTTTCTGCCGATATAATTATAAACGTAAGGTGCTTCAATATCATGCTCGTTGTTGATACCGTCAAACCTGCGCAGATCAAGTTCCGCAATGCCCTTTGCATCGTTGGGAATATTATGTTGCTTTACGGGCTCGCAGTTATAGCCGAAAAAGTCGTCTGCAACTGCCATGAAAGCATCGTTGTTTTCAAAAAGACCAATGCGTTCTTCCATATTATTAAGAAGTCTGAAAGAATAGTTGTGGCTGTTGCCCTCGTAATACTTTGTGCTTTCTTTAAGCATACCCGTTTCTTTATCAAAGACGGTTACCCATTTTTCTGCCGTCCTTTTGAAGATCTTTTCGCTTTCGGAATCGCCGATCTCTCTTGCGATCTTCTCTGCCGCAGCACAAGCCTCGGTAAGATCAAGAATATGGGTATATCTTTCCTTTTCCCATAAAACCTTTATAACTTCTTCAGGATCGCCTTCATTTTCATTAAGCGCCTGCTTTATAACTTCTTCACCTGAAACAAGATTGCGATAGTATGCATCTGCAAGAGTATATACTGCAAGGGACTGTGCCTGATCATCAAAGCGGTGAACGTTATCCCAAAGCATAATTCCCGTAGGAATTTTAACGTACTTTTCGCCAAGATCAAGTAACGTTTTAACGATTTTTTGGCTTTTTTCCTTAAAAAGGGTATAAATAAGGGGAAGCTGTGTCTTATATATATCCCAAAGAGTTGCAAAATCGGTGATCTTGCCGTCTTCCACTTCCGCAGGCTTTAAAAGAGAATGATAGAAGTTTGAATAAAACTGTTCTTTTATATCATCATCAGCCTCGATTTCAATTTTTGACAAGGCTTCTTCCCATAATTTTTCAGCATCGCTTTTAGTTTCTTCAAAACTTTTAGTATTATTTAAATGTTCTTTTGCTTCCTCAACGCTTTTAAAGGAAACAGCAACTTTAAGCACGCAATTATCTTTTACGGTAAATGCGCCGCCATAGCGTTCTTCCGTTTCATTAACCGAAAGAATTTCGCCCGTTTCTTTTTCGTAATTTTTCCAAAGAAAACTGTCCTCAGCGTCATTGACCGTAACATAAAAATGCGTTTTGATTCCCTGCAGGATAACGCTTGCAGAAAAAGAACAGTCATCTTCCCTTTTGATCAAAGCATCTTTTGCAAGATAATAAACGTTACCAAAGGTGCGCTTTAATCCATTGGCAGAAAAATCAATGTAAAGAGTAGACTTTTCAGGAACGGTATATTTGTGCACCGCGCAAAACTCATTTACCGTAAATTCAGCAAAAATACCGCTTTTAAGTTTTACAGAATAGTATCCCGGCGTTGCGTTTTCCGAAAGGATAACGTCATTCATAGACTTAATATTTTTTGAAACAACTGATGTAACCGCATAATTATAGTATGCGCCGATTCCGCCGGTGCCCGTCTGATGCATATGTGAAAAACCTAAAACAGGTGCATCAAATTTTTCCACCGGTCCGCATCCGTTAGGCATATGATCGCCGTATCCCGTTGGATATGCGCCCGTATAAGCACCAACGGACATTATATTAAAAGGCGTGCAAGCGTGAGGATATGTATTTCCGCATTGGGCCTTAATAAAAAACCAAGTTGAAGCAATACCTTCAGGTTTCGGAAGATCAATTCCGCCGTTACCGTAGAAAACGTCAACGTATTTACAAAACATAAAAACACCGCCTTAAAAAGACCTATTTGTCCCCATTATTTTCCTTATATATTTTACCACAATATTTATTATTATGCTACATAAATAAACGATAATTGCATAAATTATTTTTGAGCAATACATAAAAAAGTTGCGTTATTTTCAAATTTGTTATATTATAATAATATAATTTTTTTGAAAGGCACTTTAAAAATGAAAAAAATATTCCTCGTTTTTTTAACTATTATTATGATAACAACCATTTTTTCAGGATGCGATTCTTTCTTCTACTCTTTGCAAGATGATTCCGACTACGAGAAAGAGGACAGCGAAAATGAAAGCAATAGCGCAATCTTCGAAAATCCTTTTTTAAGTGAAGCAACCCCTGAATCCTCCGAAGAAGATGCGAATAACTCATCTGCAACAGTTATTTCTACACCTGTTCCGATATTGGAGGCTACTCCCATTTTAACGCCTGTTCCTACACCTGTCCCAACACCGGAACCAACACCTATTCCAACACCTGTTCCTACACCTGTTCCAACACCCGTTCCTACACCCAAGCCTACACCCAAACCTACTCCTAAACCTGAAACAGTTCTTACTTTTAATCAGGCAAAAGCTGTTGCAATAAAATATTGGGAGCTTTCCGGAGATACTGATGTTCTTGAAGATGGAACAAAACTTGCGCTTTTTTGCTCAGAAGATGATTTTGTTGTTTCAGGCGGAATAAAATATTATCATTTCTTCCTTAAATGGTTGGTCGTTGATGAAGATGGTAATCCAAGTCATTATTCAACTGTGGATTCTATTTACGTCAACACAAAAACAGGTGCTTGTACATATAGCACTCCTTAATTTATTTAAAATATACCCATTAATTATTACATAAATTAAAAAACCGAAAGCATTTTGCTTTCGGTTTTTCTATTAAAGAATATTTGTATTTGCAAAAGCCATAAACGAAAGGTTTACAAATACCGCAAGTTCGTTGGCTGTGTAAGAAAGGCGAGGCGCCTCAAGTTCATCGATCTTTTCTATTTCTTTGTTAAGATATGCTTCCAAACGCTCCTTTACAGTTTCAAAGCGGGAGATAAGTCCGCCGTAGCGGATATCAAAAACTTCCCAGCCGAAAGGTTTGTTATATTCAAACCAGGATTTTTTATGAAGTTCTTTAAGTTTTATAAGTTTTTCCCTGATTATTTCGCTTTCTGTCATAAGCGCTTTCAATTTTTCTATATCTTTTTCGTCATAGGCTTTTTTAAGTCTTAATCCAAAATCCGCCTTGTTTTCAAGCAAACTTGAAATTGCAATAACCACCTGACAGGCAGAATCAAATATTCCGCCGACTTTTGATTTTTCCAACGTTAAAGTTGCCTTTTTATAATATTCACTAAGAGGATTGTTTTCACTTATTTTTTCCACATGGAAATCCACCTGCCCTAAAAGGGGATCGTTATACAAAAGACTTCTTGTTGCATTCCACAAATGCTCGGCAGGCATTTCGGGCAGATCGTAATTGAATATATTTTCATAAGATTCCTGACAACTTATATCAAAAGTTTCGCTTACTTTCTCAACAGAATATTCGCCCGTATAATCATAAGAAGCGTAAAGCGCAAGGCTTGCAAGACCCATAACAAGGCTTGCTTCTGCGCCATTATGCCAAACTGTAGCAATAACCTCTTTTATGCCGTGTTTTTTGCACGCTTCAAGTGCAGGAACGGTGTTTTGAACAGTAAGTTTATAAAGAGGACAGTGACCTGCCCAACACCAAACACCGCCAGCAAAAAGAGTTTCCTCCTTAAAAGCCTTATGATGCTTTTCTATATTGGTTGAATAAAACTCCTCTTTTGCATGGTAATAATCCCAGAAAACCGGTTGAACGCCTTGAGGTATCTTTTCAATTACTTCATCACTCATTTCAACACGAACATCATAATCGGCAAAATCTTTTAAGCCTTTGCCTGCAAAACGGAAGAACATATCCGACCACATCATAGGCTTTAATCCATAAGATAATGCCATATCCCTTACTTTTGCAAGATGCTCAAAGTAAATATCGTTTTTCTCGCGGAAACCGTACTTGGTAAGATATCCGCCTGTGCCAAGATCCTGAGTTTCATCCATTCCTATATGAATTCTTCTTGTAGTAAAACATTCGGAAACGGTTTTAAACATACTGTCAATAAGTTTATAAGTTTCTTCGTTGCCTACAAGTAAAGTAGTGTTTCCGTCTTTATATTTTCTTGAAGTTTCCCACCTAAGATGAGTTGCAAGATGCCCTAAAGTCTGAATGCAGGGAATAAGTTCAATTCCCAGTTCAAGGGCATATTTATCGAGTTCTTTTATCTCGTCTTTCGTATATCTGCCTCTTAAATGGCCAAAATATGGATATTCCTGAATTTCATAGGTGTCTTCGGTATAAAGCATGAACATATTAAGACCCATAAGTGCCATTTTGCGAAGCATGCTCTTAACCGTATCGACTTTCATAACCGCGTTACGGGACATATCGATCATTGCGCCGTCCATTGAGAACAACGGTTTTTCATTTACGCTTTTTTCTTCGTTATTTTTAAAGGCTTTTATCGCATAAGCAAGACCTCTATAAAATCTTGCTTTACCGCCGCCAAAAACAATCTCTGCATTTTTACCTTTAACGTCAACAGAAACGCTTGCTTCTTTGATTTCCTTTACGTTTATGATATAATCGCCGTTTTTAGAAGTTTCAAAAGAAAGTTCCTCTTCTAAAAACTTGATTCCGCCAATAAGATTTTCTGCATTTAAAAAATTGATCTTCATTTTTTTAACTCCTTTAAATTAAGTACCGTTTCAGTTATATAAATACTTTCTTCCATTGAGATTCCTGCAGGAAGTTTGTTAATTCGATTGACAAACTCCTTAAAAATATCTTTTGATTGAAGCAAGGGAAGTTCTCTTTCACCTTTTTCATCAATAAGCACAACTTTACCTTTTTCATATTCAACTATTCCTTTTGTGCCAACAACGCGAAGTCGGTCATCATCCCAGGTAGATGCGCTTTCGGGGCGGTAATAATCTGCCGTTACCGTTGCAATGGCTCCGTTTTCCATTAAAAATGTTACGGCGGCGCAGGTTTCAAGATCTCCGTTACCGAAATTTTCAATATCGGAAGTAATTGAATAATTTTCCTTAAATTTAAGACCGGTAACAAAATAGATCCAGTGCATCCCATGAATTCCAACCCAAGGCATTATTCCGCCAAAGGTTTCTTTATTTTTGTAAAATTCGGGGCGAACACCTAATTTATAGGATTTTCTGCCGTTGATCATGCGGATAGTGCCGATATTTTTTACCGCTTCTTTTATCGTAAGACACCAGCCTTCATAGGAAATACCAAACATGCACGAAACAAAAGCGTCTGTCTTAACGTTTTTTATTTCTTCAAGATCTTCTTTTGTTATTGCCAATGGTTTTTCCGAAAAAACGTAAATGTTTTTTTCAAGGCATCGCTTGGTAAATTTGGCATTAAGATCAAATCTTGTGTTGACAATGGCTATTTCAGGCTCGTTTCCTAAAATTTCGTCAAAATTATTATATATTTCTCCGAAAATACCGTTTTTTTCAAGAGTTTCCTTAACATCTTCAACGTTTTCGCCCTGAAATCCGGGACAAATTCCCACAACGGTATGATTTTTAAGTTCGTTAAGAGCATATGCCCAATGTCCCGAAGCACCGATAATGGCTATTTTCATCTTAATCCCTCAAATTCAGAATATTTTTTCATATCAATTATTTTTTCAGGCTCATATAACGGCGGCATTACGTTGCTTTCAAAGGCTTCAACAAGCATTTTTGAAAGATTTTCAACACATTTTACATCATCTTTTACTATTACGCTATCAAAATTCTCAACTTTATAAAATTGACTTATCGCATTTATACATTTTAAATGGGGAAGTGCCGTATCAACGGTGCATACGGGCTTTTTCAAACCTGAGAAAACATCAAGCGCGTACCATATTTTCTTAAATCGATCCTTATAAGTTGCGCCGTACACAATTTTTGTTCCGTCAAACATAATAGCATAAACAGAATTATCACCGTCATCTTCTGAAATATAGATTTTTGCCTTTTCAAAATTAAAAACAATTAACGGATTGATTATTTCTACAGATGCATGGCTTGCAGTAAATTTCAAAGAAACGTTATCTTTAATTTTTACATCAATAAAGGCGGTATCGTAAGTTTCAATATCATTTGCACGGTATATACTTGCCCCTAAAAATTCAGGCTCGGCAGATTTTTCCAAAGAATCACCTGCAAGAAAGAACATATTGTGAAGATAATGGGCACAAGCATTCATGGCGATACTGTCTAAAACCCAATTTTCGTCAATTTTTGCCTTTGCCGCCCAGGGACGTGCAAAATACTGACTGTTTCTGGGCCAAGAAACGGTTGTATATGCGCTTTTAAGATTGCCAAATTTTCCTGCTAAAATATCTTTTTTTAAATTTAAAATTGCAGGTGCGTGGGAAAGTTGAAAACCTATATGTAAATTTTTGCCCGTTTTTTCGGCACATTCTTTCATTTTTTGTGCATCTTGAAGTGTCGGTGCTATGGGTTTTTCACATAAAACGTCGCTGCCGTTTTCCATCGCACAGATACATTGATCTTTATGTAAATGAATAGGTGTTGAAATTATTGCAATATCTGCCTTATTTTCCTTATAAAAATCAGAAATATCAGTAAATACGGGGATATTTTTGCTTAAAACAGTATCTTTTACGGGACTGTTTTCAAAAAAGGGCTCAACTATTCCAACAACTTCTGCATTATGATTTTCTGCATTTTCAAGAACTTCTGCAGCTATAAGTCCGCCGTATCCGCCAACACCTACAAGTAAAATCGAAATCATTTTATATACTTCCTATTCTCATTGAAATCCATAACAAGCGTTTTATCGCCGTTTTTAACGTAAACAATGCCTTCGCCCCATTTTGACTGAACCCAGTCTGAATTATGCACATGGGTATATGGGTATTTTTCGGGAGCGTGTACGTACCCGTTACCGCTTTTATCAACAAATAACCCGTCAAATTCAAGATACATTTTATCTTTATCGAAGATTTTTGGCATATTTCTGTACTTTTGAATAAATTCATCAAAATCTTCGCCAACTTCAACGCGACATATATAGGCATTTTTTCTTCCCTGGGAAATAAGTTCGCTTTCTTTGACATCAATAGTGTAAGGATTAGCAACGTGTACGTACACGTTCACATTACCTTTCCTTAAAAACAGGTCATTTTCCATTTTCTCCACTCTATCAAACTTTTCAAGTTCAAGGAACATATGTGTATATTCAAGTTTATCTTCTTTTTCAATATCATAAATCGTAAGAAGTGTATTTTTATTGGCATAAGCCTTCGAACAGCAACAATCAAGGTCGCCCGTCCAATGGCGGTGCTGATCGGTCAGACCCGGATGATGGGAAAATATCTTTGTTGAATCTTCCTCATCTGTACCGGGAATAGTCAACGACCATTCTACCTGCTGATGATGGGCATAAACGTAATCTTCCGTTTCATCTACGGGATAATCATCCTGATGATTGATAGCGCCTAAACCGTAATCATCAGATAAATAAGTATATTTGGAAATACTTCCTGCCTTAAGCAGATTCTCTATATGTGCCCAATCAGGAGTATCTGTGCGCCAAGCATACATTGAATGAAGATGCTTTTGCTCAAAAACTTCACAAGGATATTTGCGTTTAGTATATGCATCAACAATAAATTCATCAGGCGCATGCTTTACAAGGGCTAAAATTGTATGATTTCTCGGAGCCATATCAACAAAAACCTTTTTAATGCCTTCCGTTGAGTGGCAACCAACCTCATTAAACGAATATGTTCTGCCTGCACCGCCTGCAAAGTATCCGTTTTTATCCAGATTATTAAGTGCCTCAATTAAAAGCAGATCCAATGCCATCTGTGCCATATTTTTAAGTTCTTTATCTTGAACGTAGTGCTGAAGCATGGCACACATAAACATATCTTCATATAAATATGCAGAAGTAAATTCGCCTACACCGTACTTGGCGCGGAACTGAACAAACTCCATTATATACTTTTTATCGGTTTTAAGCACTTCTTCTGATGTCATATTAAACTGCTTAAAATCTTCTTTATAAAACTGTGCGGCAAGATATCGTGCGGCACGCATCATAAATACATGATTTTCACTGCCGTACATGCTTGTAAAATCACGTTCAAGGAAAAATCTTTTTAAAAGAGTTTTTGTTTCTTCCGTTAATTTATCATACACCTCATAAAGGGCAACGCAAAGACGGATTGCCGCAAAATCGTTTTCACCGCGGACGTCGCGATCAAAAGGATGGGGCAGATCCATATAAAGTGCCGTTCTTTTAATGTGTTCCATTGCTTCATCTACGTTTTTATCATTAATTAAATGCACAATGGAAATAGCAGAATATATATCCTGGTCTTTATCATCCGAAATATTCAAAGATTCAATAATTTCTCTATGCTTTTTTAAAAGTTCATCATAATCACGTTTCATAAAAACCCTCCTTTTAACAGGGATATTATACTCTTGTCACGGGTACAATACAATGGTATTTTTTGCTCTGAAATATGTAAAAATTGCTAATGTTCCCAGTATTTTCTATCAAGATTTCTAAAACTTATTGCAAGGGCAAGATGCTTTGCGTTAATATTTTCGGATTCTTTAAGATCCGCGATGGTGCGGGCAACTTTTAGGATTCTGTTATATCCGCGTGCCGACATATTAAGATTCTTAAATGCCTGACTGATAAGTGCCTGAGACGAAGCATCAAGAGGGCAATATTTGTTTATCATATCGGACGTCATCTGTGCATTACAATGTATGCCTGTGCCTAAAAAGCGCTTTTCCTGAATTTCTCGTGCTTTTTGCACGCGCTTACGAATATTTTCAGAGGATTCAGCAAGATCATCTCCGGAAAGTTCTTCATATGTTACAGCATCGACCTCAACCTGAAGATCAATTCTGTCTAAAAGCGGTCCTGATATTTTTGAAAGATACTTTTGTATTGCACCGGGCGTGCAGGTACATCTGTTTACCTTTGAGCCGTAATTTCCGCAAGGAC
This sequence comes from Clostridia bacterium, assembly GCA_045603265.1. Lineage (GTDB taxonomy): Bacteria > Bacillota > Clostridia > Christensenellales > QALW01 > UMGS1322. The sequence goes on along the minus strand of JAZULU010000026.1, from coordinate 3,982 downwards.
ATGGATTCATACTTGCAACAAGCATGAAATTTGCAGGATATTCTGCCGTTGTCTGCACACGGGAAACGGTTATTTTGCCATCTTCAAGAGGCTGGCGCAATGCTTCAAGAGCATTTCTGTTATATTCGGGAAGTTCATCTAAAAACAAAACCCCGTTATGGGCAAGAGAAACCTCTCCTGGTTTTGCCTTTTGTCCGCCGCCCGAAAGAGCCGCCATAGATGCGGTGTGATGAGGAGCGCGGAAAGGACGTTTTGAAACAATCCCGTTTTCAAGGGTTCCCGAAACGGAATGAATTTTTGTTACTTCCAATGCTTCTTCAAAGGTAAGTTCCGGTAAAATTGAGGGAATTGCGCGGGCAATCATGGTTTTTCCCGAGCCGGGAGGGCCGATAAGAATTAAATTATGACCTCCTGCCGCGGCAATTTCAGAGGCAAGTTTTGCCGTCGTCTGCCCTTTTATATATTTAAAATCCGCGCCTGAAAAACGTTCTTCGCCAATTTTATCAAAATTTTTATGTTCAACGCTTTCTACCTCCGCACCGTCCCTGAAATGGGCAACAAGTGCTTGTAGATTTTTAGGAATATATGCTTCAATTCCTTCAATATAGCTTGCTTCTTCACTATTTTCACGGGAAAGAAAAAACTCCGTTGTGCCTTCCTGTAAAGCAGAAATAAGCATAGGTGTAACACCGCGGACACCTTTAATTTCACCGCTTAAAGATAGTTCGCCTAAAAATGCTGCCTTACTCATGGAAACTGTAGGTATCTGCTTTGTTGCCGCCAATATTCCCACCGCAATGGGAAGATCGTAAACAGGGCCTTCCTTTTTTATGTCGGCAGGGGCAAGGTTTACGGTAATTCTGCCCATGGGGAACACAAGACCTGAATTTTTTATGGCAGAACGAACACGCTCCTTTGATTCCTTAACTGCAGTATCGGGCAGACCTACTATTTCAAAGGATGGAAGTCCTTGTGAAACGTCGCACTCCACCGTAACAGAAAAGCCTTCGATACCGTAAATTCCTAAACTTTTGATTTTTGCTAACATTTTTTCATATCCTTTAAAGTAATATATGGTTATTATATCATAGTAAAAGGCAAAATGGAAGAAGTTTTGTTTTACTTTTGCACCTTTTTGTGATAGAATAATGCTGTGTATTTATAATTATATACTTTGTTATATTATATATAGGAGGTCTATGATGGACGAAAAACAAATTTTAGAGGGTATATCCCGTAAATTAAAGGGCAATTTCGGCGTTAGCGTTGATAACGCTTCCAAGTTGCAACTTTATAAAGCGGTTTCAAGTCTTGCCCGTGATCAGATCATGGAACAATGGATCGAAACAAACAATAAAATGGAGAAAAACAAAAATAAAGTTGTTTATTATCTTTCCCTTGAATTTTTGATGGGTAAATTTTTAGGTGCAAACCTTATCGCTTTAGGTGAATATTCCAATTTCAAGAAAGCATTGAAGAAGATCAACGTAGAACTTGAGGATTTAGAGGATATCGAGCAAGATGCAGGACTCGGTAACGGCGGTCTTGGCCGACTTGCCGCTTGCTTTTTAGATTCTTTGTCTTCACTTTCCTTGCCTGCTATCGGTTGCGGTATCCGCTACGATTACGGTCTGTTCCGCCAGAAGATCGTTGACGGTATGCAGATCGAGATGCCCGATAACTGGCTTGCAGACGGTTGTGCATGGGAAATCCCCCACAATGAAGAACAGTATGAGATCTGCTTTAACGGTAACGTTGTTGAATATTTTGACGAATCGGGCAAAATGTGGCATAAAACCGAAAATTGCAACAAAGTTCTTGCCGTACCCTTTGATATTCCCATCTGTGGCGGCAAAAACGGCATCGTAAACACCTTAAAAATCTGGTCAGCACGCTCTCCCGTATATTTTGATATGTCATATTTCGGTCAGGGTGATTATATCCGTGCTTCTCAAGAAAAGGAACTTGCCGAAACTATTTCACGCGTTCTTTATCCCAACGATTCTCACAATAACGGCAAAAGTTTACGATTAAAACAACAGTATTTCTTTACTTCGGCAACACTTCAGTACATGCTTGCACGTCATAAACGTCTTGGCTTACCCGTTGAAAAACTTCACGAATATGTTGCAGTTCAAATAAACGATACTCACCCAGCCATTGGCATTGCGGAACTTATGCGTCTTTTAGTTGATAACGAAGGCCTCGGTTGGGATGAAGCATGGGATATTTGTCAAAAAGTTTTCTCATACACAAACCATACAATTATGTGGGAGGCTCTTGAAAAATGGCCCGCATACTTAATGGAAAATCTTCTGCCAAGAATTTATCAGATCATCTGTGAAATTGATAAGCGGTTCCGTGAAAAGGCTTATAAGATCTATCCCTGGGATGATAATAAAGTTAATTCCATTGCGCCTTTGGCATACTCGCAAATCAACATGGCAAATCTTTGCTTATCCTGCTGTCACAAGGTAAACGGTGTTGCAGGTTTGCATACGGATATTTTAAGAAACAGTTTGTTTAAGGATCATCAGCCATTAAATCCTGAACAACTTATGAACGTTACAAACGGCGTAACACCTCGCCGTTGGCTTCTTCAGGCTAACCCGTTATTAAGTGAACTTATAACGAAAACGCTTAAAACCGACAGTTGGCCCACAGATATGAAACTTGTTGGTGCCCTTGAAGAAAAGGCAAAAGACCAAAAATTTGCCGAAAAATTCATGGCAATAAAGCGCGAAAACAAGGTAAGACTGGCAAAATATATTAAAAAGCATAATAATATTGACGTTGATCCCGATTCAATTTTCGATATTCAGGTAAAACGTCTGCACGAATATAAGCGTCAGATGCTTAACGTATTGAAGATTTTATATCTGTATTTTGATATTAAGGAAAATCACAATACCCATACTCCCGCAACATTTATCTTCGGTGCAAAGGCTTCACCCGGATACGTTCGTGCAAAACAGATAATTACTCTTATCAATTCTGTTGCCGATCTTGTAAATAACGATCCTGATGTAAACAAGATCTTAAAGGTAGTATTTATTGAAAATTATTCAGTTTCAAATGCACAGTTATTGATGCCTGCTTGTGATATTTCAGAGCAGATCTCAATGGCAGGTAAAGAGGCATCCGGTACCGGCAACATGAAGTTTATGATGAACGGCGCACTTACATTAGGCACATTAGACGGTGCAAACGTTGAAATGCACGATATTTTAGGTGACGAAAACATTTGTATTTTCGGTCTTCGCGCTAACGAAACAGAAGCACTTTCGATTCCCGGTGTATATAAGCCCATGGATTACTACAACCAGAACGCAATGCTCCGCCGTGTTGTTGATTCTTTAGCTGACGGCACTTTGCGTGGCGACGTTCAAAGCATAAAGAATTATCTTTTACACGGTGATGGCGGAAACGCAGATCCCTATCTGTGCCTTGCCGATTTTGCTTCTTATATTGAATCATACGAAAAATTAGAAACGCTCTATCTTGATAAACCTGCCTGGAGTGAAAAGGCAGTTATAAATACTGCAAGGTCGCACTTCTTCTCCAGTGACCGAAGCATTGAGGAGTATAATAAAAACATATGGAAACTTTCCAAAGTGTAATATTTAATTCCCATGATGAACAATTCCGCTGTCCCCAAGGTGCAATACCCCTGGGGCACAGTATTACTTTGCGCATTTTTGTTTCCAAAGCACTTTCTGCTTACGGTGTAACCCTCCGTCTTTGGGAAAATGAGCAAGAAAAATTTCTTACAATGCGCCACACAAACACCTTTGATCACACCCCTTACGGTGACTTTTTGGAGGAATATTCTATAAATGTTTCATGTGAAACATTGGGTCTTACTTGGTATCAATTTATAATAAATACTTCGGTAAAACCCTTATATTGCCTTAACAATTCTTCTATGTTGGGCGGTATTGGTGAAATTTCGGAATATCAGAATCTTACAAGAAGTTTCCAG
>JAZULU010000025.1:0-11502 GCA_045603265.1 Clostridia bacterium | reverse complement strand
TAGGCGACCTTGTTAAAGCATTGAGCAATTATGGTGTCAGCGCAACGGCTTACATTACCGCTGATTCTGATGGCGATTTCGATCTTGGAGAAGATGAAGTTTAGTATTAAAAGCACTTGATTTATTTCAGGTGCTTTATTTTTATAAAAAATGTTGATAAGTCAACAAAAATATGTATAATAGTTGTTGATAAGTCAACAAATTTGGAGGAAGAAATGTTAAAACGATTTATAAAGTTTTCGTATCTTGTAGGCTCGATTCATAAAAGCGTGCAAAAAATTTTAAGTGATGAAATGGCAAAGTACGGGTTGAAGGGGGCACACGCTCAGTATCTTGTTGCACTTTATCGCGCTGAGGAAGGTATAACGGCAGTAAAACTTCAAGAAATATGTGATAACGATAAAGCAGCCGTTTCCCGTGCAATAAGTGATATGATTGAAAAAGGACTTATAATTAAAGATGGTGATTCACCTTACCGTGCACGACTTTCTTTAACAGAAAAAGGTAAAAACGCGGCAGAATTTGTGTGCAAGCGTGCCCAAACTGCCGTTGAACTTACAGGAATTACTGATGAGGATAGAGAGATCTTTTATTCATCTCTTGAAAAGTTAGAAAAAAATCTTAAAGAAATCAGCAGGAAAGGCATGTAAAATGAAAGTAAATATTATAGTTGATTCCACTTCAAACAGTTCACCTGAAGTAGAAGCACGGTTGATCAAAGTACCGCTGACAATAAATTTTGCGGGAGTAGAGTATGTTGACGGAGTAACAATTACCAATAAAGAGTTTTATGAAAAACTCGTTGAATGTGATGATCTTCCTGTTACAAGTCAAGCAACGCCCGATGCTTTTGATAAAGTCTTTAAAGAAATTAGTGAAAAAGGTGAAAGTGCAGTAGTAATAACTGTTTCGTCAAAACTTTCCGGTACTTATCAAAGTGCAATGATCGCAAAGGAAGATTATGAAAATATCTATATAGTTGATGGCAAAAGTGTTGCAATCGGTACGGGAATTCTTGCGGAATTTGCGCTTAATCTTTTAGATAAGGGTAAAAACGCCAAAGAAATTGCAGATATTCTTGAAAAAGAACGTGATAACGTAATGGTAATCGCTATGCTTGATACTCTTGAATATCTAAAAAAGGGCGGAAGAATTTCAAAGACGGTAGCATTTGCAGGCGGACTATTATCAATTAAACCCGTTGTAAGACTTTTTGACGGTGAGATCGATATCTTGGGAAAGGCTCGCGGTTCAAAACAAGGCAACAATCTTTTAGGTAAAGAAATTGAAACTTGCGGAGGTGTTGATTTTCAAAAACCCGTAATGCTTGGATATACCGGTCTAAGTGACATTTTACTTAATAAATATATAGAAGACAGCGCGCCTTTGTGGAAAGAGTATACTTTAAAACTTCGTTCAACGCTTATTGGCAGTGTAGTGGGAACTCATGCAGGTCCCGGTGCAGTTGCCGCAGCGTTTTTCAGATTTCCCCAATAAAAGAAATTGCCGACAATTTTTTGTCGGCAATTTCTTTATAATTGCTCAAAAAATTATATAAAAAAATCTACAAATAAATTATAGATAATTTCAATCATCTCTTTATTTACATTGATGTCTTATTTTGCTATAATATAAGTATAAAACATAAGGGAGAAATTTTATGAGAACAAGCATTTTAGATAAAAACGGAGTTAAGTACGTTGCTATTGACGGCAAGGTTATTGATACACTTTCCTTTAAATCTTTTCGCCCGACAAGCAACAATGTAGGAGATTTTTATAAGGCTGGAATTCGCATATTCCACGTTTATTGTTCAGGACTCATGTCGGCGCTTAAAGTGCCTTATTCACAGTTTGGTGAAACATGGTTCGGTGATAAAAATTATAACTTTGAAAACCTTGATAAACAGATTGAATTTTTTAAGAAAAACGCCCCTGACGCCTACGTTTTCATTAATGTTCACCTTGATGTTCGCGCCTGGTGGCTTGAAGAAAATCCCGGCAATGCAAACTCATTTACCCACCTTTCGCAGATAGCGGGAAATGAAAAATGGAAGCAGGATACTGCTGATTATTTAAAGGCACTTATTGCTCATGTTGAAGAAAAATACGATGATTTTGTTTTAGGATATTTCCTTCTTGGCGGACATACTACCGAGTGGTTCAGCGACTATGATTATGAGGAAACTCACCCCGTAAAACTTGATGCGTACAGAAGATATACGGGGGATGAAAATATAATTATTCCCACTAAAGAAGAACTTGAAAAACCGGAAGATCAGATCTTCCTTGATCCCCAAAAAGATAAAGCAATAATTGAATATCGTAAATTTCACAATGAACTCATTGCAGATCTTGTAATTTATTATGCTCATTCTGCCCAGGAAGTTTTACAGCATAAAAAAGTTGTTGGGCTTTTCTTTGGCTATATTATGGAACTTCTTGATGCGCGTATTTGGAATGCAGGGCATCTTGCCGGCGATAAAGTTTACAGATGTGAAGATATTGATTTAATCGCAACACCTTCTTCATATCAGTTCCGTGAATATGATGACGCAAGTGCATATATGCTTCTTTCAGACAGTATCGAGTTAAACGGAATGATGTATTTTGATTCTTTTGATCATATGACTTTTAAAGTTCCTGATCTTGCAACCGAAGAAAGACGTATTTGCGGTGATAATGAAGTTATGACTGCCATGGCTGAACTTTCCAAAATGCGTAAAGACCTTCTTACAACGCGCAAAAAGACTATTGACGGTATGCGCAGAGAGTTTTTACAACGTTATTCAAAACGCACCGGAATGTGGTGGTTTGACATGCTTGAAGGCTGGTTCTATGATGATGGACTTATGGATGAAATAGGCGAGATAGTTAAAAAGTCAAATCGTCTTATGGGAAAAGAACGTAGATCCAATTCAGAAGTTGCGGTTTTTGTAAGTTGTGAGTCACTTTATTATGTAAACAAGTGCTCAAAGATAAATACCGAACTTATCTGCAATCAGCGTGATGCCCTTGCAAGGATGGGTGCACCTTACGATCTTTATTCTTTAAACGATATCGATCGCATAAATGCTGATCAGTATAAAGTTATGATCTTCCTTGATGCCTATTATATGACCGATGAACAAAGAGAATATATCAATAGCAAAATTAAAAAGGATAATAGAACGCTTGTTTTTGTAAGCGGTTGCGATTGTATCTCAGACAGTGGTTTTTCCAAAGAAAATATGGAAAAAATGTGCGGCTTTAAACTTGAACAACTTGAAAAAGATGAGAAATCAATTAATGCTTGCGATTCTATTTATGGCTACTCCGAGGCAAAAACTCCTACATGGTATATAAACGAAGATATTGTACCGTTAGGCAGATATTCTGTAAGCCGTAAATGCGGTCTTGCCAAAAAAGAATTTGATGGATATACCTCATATTTCTCAGGTGTAGGCAATATTTCTGCAAGTGTTTTTAGGTATATTTTAAAAAATGCAGGTGTGTTTATTTATGCTGAAAACGATACGGCTGTTTATGTAAATTCAGGCGCGATCGGTGTTTACAACACAAGAAACGAATTTACTGAAATAAACGTTCCTTATGATGGCGAATTTGTTGAAATATTCAGCGGTAAAAAATATAAGAGCATAAACGGCAAGGTTACGTTGCCTACGGGAACTGATCCTGCACAGATGCTTCTTTTAGGTGAAGAATAATGGAAGATTTAAAATTAAAAGCACAAAAACTTTCAGAAGATTTTATTGAAAATGAAAAAGAATATATGCTGGGATTTGTGGAGGCAGAACAATCAAATCCTTTAACAAAGACTTTAGGTGAAGATTATTTAGAAGATACAAAAAAGGGCATTGAAACTCTTATAAAAGCCGATGAAGCGCTTATTGATATCTTTAGGAAAGTTATTGAAAGTAAAGATTTTGATGCTTTTACCGATAAAGTGTATAAATCAATTATAAGCGGTGGAAGAATCTTTGTTTCAGGATGTGGCTCACCGGGAAGACTTGCTATGCGCGTTGAAGCATCCTGGCGCAAGAGAATGAAAAATACCCGGTATGAAAACTCGGTTATTTCTATTATGACCGGTGGTGATTACGCGCTTATCCGTGCAGTTGAGTCTTTTGAAGATTATATTGCTCTTGGCAGAAATCAAGCAAAGGAACTTTCGTTAAATGAAAAAGACCTTTTGATCGGTGTAACTGCAACGGGGGAGACCACGTCAATTTTAGGTACTGCGGTGCAGGCACTCGATGACGGCGCAAGTGTTTACATGGTCATCTGCACAAGACCTGATACTATTTTAGGTAAATTAAAACGCGCAGATGATGTTTATACACACAAAAATTGCAATAGTTTATATATTCCTTGCGGCGGAATGGCGGTAACGGGCTCAACAAGAATGCAGTCAACTTCCATTGAACAGGCAGTTGTTTCGAGTGCTTTAGAATTAAGTCTTTTAAGAATTTTATCTAAAAAAGAAGATAAAGAACTTTTGATCAACGGCTTTGCTTCTGCTGTTTCTGCAGTTAAAAAAAGCGCTGGTTCTTTGAGAGAAAATACTGATAATGAATTTAAACTCTATAATAATGGCGGACATGTAACCTATTTTGCCGATGAGTTTTTATTGGACGTTCTTGCTGATACTACTGAGCGCGGACCTACTTTTTCAACTCCGCCTTTCAGACCTCAGAAAAGATGCGATCTTACTCTTTCATGGGCATTTGTAAAAAATCCTTTTCTTAATACTGTTGATGCTTGGGAAAAGTGCTTTGAAAGAACTCCACGATGTATAGAAAAAAGCGAAGAAGATTATCTTAATTTAGGCTTAAAAAAGGAAGATGTTAAAAAGATTCCCGATATAAGTCTTAATGCTTTATACGGTTTTGAGATCGGAAATGAGCCCGACCCGGAAAGAGAGCATGGCGAAAGTTTTGCTATGTGGGTTGCTGATGGTGAAATGCCTGGAGAATTTATTGAAGTTTCTAAAAAATATAAAAAGTCAGGCTTTTTAAAACTTGAAAGTAATGATATAATAAAAACCGAACTTGATATTTTTGAGCATCTTTCCATGAAAATGCTTGTGAATATTTTATCAACGGGTGTAATGGCTAAGATGGGCAAGATTTACGGTAACTATATGATAAATCTTAACATCACCAATAAAAAACTTGTTGATCGTGCAACACGCATCATTTCCGATTTGTGCGGTGTTGATTATAAAAAAGCTAATTACGAATTGTTTTTAAGCAAACTTCTTATTGAAAGAAATGGCTTAAACCTTTCGCAAACAAAAATGACAATCGATAGATTAAAAGGAGAAAAATTATGACAGATCAGGAAATTTATTATTGCTCAAAGGAAGACTTGCTTAAAAATTCCAAAACACCATTTAGGGTAATGGAAGTAGAACAGGATATGTATAAAGAGATCGCCAGAATTATGGCAGATACCATTATTAAGAATAACGGCAAGCAGACGGTTATTATATGCCCCGTAGGTCCTATTGCCCAGTATCCTTACTTTGTTGAAATCGTAAACAACGAAAATATCAGCCTTAAAAACTGTATTTTTATCAATATGGATGAATATCTTGATGAAAACGATAATTATATCCCTTATGACGATATGTTAAGCTTCAGAAAGACTATGGACGATATTCTTTACTCAAAGATAAAACCTGAACTTCTTATGGATAAGGAAAACCGCATATTCCCTGAACCCGGTAAAGAAAAGGAAATCGATGCTTTTATTGATTCTTTAGAAAAGGTTGATCTTTGCTTAACGGGCGTTGGCATTAACGGTCATATTGCATTTAACGAGCCTGCAGAGCCTGAAGATAATATTACTGATGAAGAATTTGGAGAAATCGGCACACGTTGCCTTGATATTTCAAGGGAAACGATTACCCGTAACGGAAGCGGTAAACTTCATGGCGCCCTTGATATTTTCCCAAGAAGATGTATCACCTTAGGGATGAAACAACTTTTAAAGGCAGAAGTTTTTAAAGTATATCTCTATCTTGATTGGCAGTGGGGAATTATGCGCAAGGCTGCTCTTGGTGACGTTTCAAGATTTGCACCCGTAACATATCTCCAAAAACACAAAAATGCTGAAATCGTTGTAAGTAAAGATGTGTTTGATCTTGAAATTAAGTGAGGAAAATTATGAAAAAAGTATTTAAAAATGCTTGCATCAACGGCGAAATAACAGATATTGTCGTTGAAAACGGCAAGTTTTTAAAAATCGAAAAGGTTAATGAAGATGGCATTGATTTAGGCGGTTTTGAAGTTATTCCGGGTTTAATTGATATTCATATTCACGGTAGCATGAATCACGATACCATGGATGGCGATGGTATAAATGAAATATCCATGTATCTTGCAAAGCAGGGTGTTACAGCATTTTTGCCAACAACTATGACGGTTGCCATTGAAGATATTAAAAATATTGTAAACGGTGATATTCCTAAAACTGACGGCGCTGAAATCATGGGTTATCATCTTGAAGGACCTTATATTGCAGATTCCCGTCGCGGTGCACAGAATCCTGCCCATATAAGAAGACCTGATATAAAGGAATTTGAGCAGTTTGAAAACGTTAAAATGATAACTGTTGCTCCTGAAGTAGAAGGCGGTATGGAGTTTATCAAAAACTGTAAAACTGCAGTTGTTTCTTTAGGTCATAGTGATGCAGATTACGAAACAAGCCTTGAAGCAATAAAGAACGGCGCAAACTGTCTTACCCATACTTGCAATGCTATGACGCCACTGCATCACCGTTTTCCCGGCCTTGTAGGCGCGGCAATTACTGGAAATGCTTATGCTCAGGTAATTTGTGACGGTGTACATATTCATCCTTCGATGGTTGTTATGTTGTACCGCACCTTCGGAAAAGAAAGAATGGTGCTTATATCCGATGCGGTTAAGGCGGCAGGTATGCCTGATGGTATTTATGATTTAGGTGGACTACCCATAAAAGTTGTAAATTCTTTGGCAACGCTTCTTGACAGTGATACTGTTGCAGGAAGCACTTCTAACCTCTTGTTAGGTGTTAAAAATGCGATCAAATTCGGTATCCCCAAAGAAGATGCGATTTATATGGCAACAAAAGCACCTGCAACGCTTATTAACGTAAATAAAGGCGAAATATCTGTTGGCTACGATGCGGATTTTGCAGTAGTTGACGAAGACCTTAATGTTAAGATGACCGTTGTAGGCGGAAGAGTAGTAGAGTTTTAAGCGGAGAAAAATCTCCGCTTCAGAGCACTGACAAACCCCTGCAAACATAATGCCCTGCAATTTTTTGCGGGGCATTATTTCCTGTGTTGCGCGAGCTATAATTGCTCAGTTACTTACGCTTGTGTAAGCGCCTTCGCAATTAAACACGCGCGCCTTGGATTGCAAGGGTTTCTCGAACTCTAGCAGCCTGCTGACAAAGTCAGCAGACTGAGCGGAGAAAAATCTCCGCTTTTTTATTTCGGAAAAATTCCGTTGCTCAAATATTGACTTCATTGATAGTGTATGATAAAATATTGAAGTCAACTAAGGAGGCAGAAAAATGTTTGAAGATTTAAAAACTTATCCTGCGGTTTTTGCAGTTAGAGATGATTATCAGATCTTTGTTGCCGCAAAAAGTGAAATTATGGTTTCCGTTGAAGTAAACGGGCAGAAATATTATGACCATTCCAACGGTATAATGCGTTCAGGTAAACTCGTTCATTCTGTTACCGTTCCAATGGAAGAACTTAATAGCGCGGAAAAATATACTGTTTGCTATAGAAAAGTTGTTGAAAGAAGACCTTATTTTACAAAGACCGAAGACGAACAGAAACTTCAATTTAATTTTAAACCCGTAAAAGGCGATAATATAAGGCTTTATCATATTTCCGATGCCCATAATAAAATTGAAACTCCTGTTAAGGCGGCACTTTATAAAGAATTTGATTTACTCATTCTTAATGGCGATGTGCCTGAGGATTCAAGAAAAATCGAGCATTTTGATACCATTTATTATATTGCAGGCGAAATAACTAAGGGAGAAATTCCCATTGTTTTCTCCCGTGGAAATCACGATCTTCGCGGCGTTTGTGCTGAAAAACTTGCTGATTATACACCTAATAATAACGGTATGTCTTATTTTACGTTCCGCTTAGGTTGTGTATGGGGCATAGTGTTAGATTGCGGTGAAGACAAAGCGGATAGTAATGCTGAATATGGTGATACCGTTTGCTGTGAAATCTTCAGGCGCGAGGAAACAAAATTTCTTGAAAAAGTCGTTAATGATAAAGAATATCTCGATGAGAAAATAAAATATAAACTTGTTATTTCACACGTGCCCTTTTTTCAGAAATTTGATAAACCATTTAATATTGAGGAAGATACGTATACTTATTGGACGAAACTTTTGCGCGAAAACATAAAACCCGATTTAATGCTTGCGGGGCATAAGCATATGAATGTAATCCGCCATAGGGGAAGCGAGTATGATTGTTACAATCAGCCTTGCCCTTGCATAATCGGTTCCAATCCTTGCTTTGAACTTCACAAAGAAGGAATTGACCGTTTTATAGGTTGTTATGTTGAACTCAATGATAGAAAAGCATACGTTGAATTTAACGATAATTTTGATAAAATTGATTCGGTACACAAATTTATGTTAGGAGAAGAAGATAATGGCGATATTTAATATTGATTTAAAAAAGACAAAAGGCAAAATAAAACCTATGCACGCTGTAAATAACGGTCCCACTGGCGGACGTGCAGGTGGCAACATTGAACTCTTTAAGAGTCTTGAAATTCCTTATGCAAGGTATCACGATGCTTCGTTTTGGTCAGGTTACGGCGGTGAATTTTCTGTTGACGTTCACCGTATTTTCAGAAACTTTGATGCCGACGAAAACGACCCTGCAAACTACCTTTTTGAGCCCACAGACACATATATAGCCAATACTTATGCAGTCGGTACAAAGCCCTATTATCGCTTGGGTGCATCTATTGAGCACGGCTATAAATACGGTACATATCCGCCAAAAGATTTTCATAAATGGGCGCGAATTTGCGAGAATATTATCCGCCACTATACTGAAGGCTGGGGTAACGGTTTTAACTATGATATTGAGTATTGGGAAATCTGGAATGAGCCTGATTGTACACCTACTGATGGTTTTAATAATCCTTGCTGGCAAGGTAAAATGGCGTTGTTTATTGAGTTTTATGAGATTGCCGCAAAACACTTAAAGTCAAAATTCCCACATCTTAAAATTGGTGGACCTGCTTTTACGTCTTCGTGGCATTATGAGTTTATAAATCCGTTCTTAAAGGCAGTAAAGGAAAAAAATATTCCTATGGATTTCTATTCTTTCCATGGCTATATGTGGTCTCCTACAGTTGTAAAAGAACTTTATGATTGTGCTATGAAAACTTTTGAGGAATTTGGTCTTGAAAAAGTCGAATTCCATCTTAATGAGTGGAATTATATGCGTTCATGGAAAGATTCTTACTTGTATTCTGTTAAGCAGATGGGTAAAGCAAAAGGTGCATCATTTGTTTTAGGCAGTATGTGTGTAGGTCAGAGTTGCGGAATTGATATGATGATGTATTATGATGCCCGTCCTTGCGCATTTAACGGTATCTTTGCGCCGTATGTATATACTCCTCTTAAACCGTTTTATGTATTTGGATTTTTCCGTGATATATATAAACTTGAAAATTCTGTTGAAATCAATGCGGTTAACGAGAACGTTTTTGCTGTTGCATCAACAAACGGGGAAGAAAGCGCTATTGCATTAACTTACTTTACACCTGAAGATACAAGCGAAAATACAAGCGTAACACTTAATATCCAAAATATCAAAGAAGGCGCAAGGGTTGAATATTATCTTCTTGATGAAGAGCACGATGCAACACTTATAAAAACAGAAAAGGCAACGGCAAATTATTCCGTCACCCTTAATATGAAACTGTTTGATTGCTATTTAATAAAAATAAAGTAGGCTAAAAAAGCCTACTTTTTTTATAATTCCATAACGCATTTTTTTGCAATGGCAATTTCGCTTTCGGTTATTTCTTCATCGAAATCGTTAAAAGTGTTTGCAGTAATATCTGCGCCGGTTAAAACGTGTAACCACAAAATACCTAAAGCATATCTTCCTAAACCGTATGTTGCATGGAAAGTATCCCGATGAATTTTTTCGATACCTGAATGAAGCATATTCATAAACAACGTGCCTGACGGAATAATGCCATCAGTATGCTTTGATGCTTCAAGATAAGATTTATGTACCTTTTTATACATTTCTTCGGGAGTTGCAAAATTAAAAGAATTAAGTCGCTGTGAATCCTTTTCGTATGCCCACGTTTCCTGAAGATATAATTTAGCCTTTGGTGCCATTTTCTTTATATATGCACATAAGTCTGTTAAATAAGGCTCAAAGGTACTAAAGTCGGGAGAAAGATGGCTCACCTGCTGAATGGTAATATAATCCCATTCACGCGATAAAAGAGCCTCTTTTAATGACATATAATATCCCGTAAATACGCCGTTAACTTCAAGCATATATGCTTTTGCATCAGCGTGCATATTTCTAAAATGTAATGATAAAGGACAGCCACCTATACAAAGATTTGTAACGTGAAAGTTGCTAAAACCTTGTTTCTTTGCAATTCCATAAAGATAGCGTGTTGCATCTTGCGAAAAACTGTTGCCGATTGCTAAAATATTCATAATTTATTCTCCTAAACTTTTTTTGATAAAACTAATACAATCGTTTAAATAATAATCTTTGCTATCGTAGGAACAATGTGTTTCATTATCGTAAATCTTAAATAATAGTTTTTCTTCAGGAAACTTAAATTGCTTCATTAAAGTTAAAAGTACGCGGTGTTGATTGACTCTGTTTGTCATATCGTGTTCAGCACAGATAAAGAAAAGATGAGGTTCGTTTTCGCTGAAATTTTCTCTTAAATAATAAATGGGTGCAGCCTCATCAACTAAAACGCAACGTGAATCAACTTTTTTATCATATTTTAGATAACTAAAATGGCTTGTAGGTTGACCGGCATTAAAAATATAACCTGCAATACGACTTGAAACAATATTTTTAAGATATTCTTTGTTGAAATAAAGCATCATGGCAAGGTATGCGCCTGCGGAACTTCCGCCAATGATCATTTTGCTGTTGTTGAATTTTTCTGAAATAAATTTTACTGCATTTGCACAGTCAATGATATAATCAGGAAATTTTGCATCAGGGTACATGCGATACTCAACCGAGACAAAGATAATGCCGTTGTTGCAGTAAAACTCAGGAATTTTACTGCTTATTTTTCTGCTTCCTTCAACGATTCCGCCACCGTGTAAGAATATGTATACAGGTGCGTTTTCAACATTTTCGGGAGTGAATATATCCAAAAGATTTTCTTCGTTTTCTGCGTACTTTATATCTAACAAACTATTCATTTTCTTTTTCCTTATCAAGCTTTCTGTTGCGGAAGTAAAG
>JAZULU010000024.1:0-9908 GCA_045603265.1 Clostridia bacterium | reverse complement strand
TTTCATGGGTTACAAGTCCAACCTTTCTGCCGATAGGAGTTAAGCGCATATCGGCATTATCCTGCCTTAAACTTAATCTGAATTCAGCGCGGGAAGTCATCATTCTGTAAGGCTCGTTTGTGCCTTTAACTGTTAAATCATCAACAAGCACGCCTATATAACTTTCGGAACGTGAAAGAATTAAAGGCTCTTCTCCCTTAATATAGAGAACTGCATTGATGCCTGCCAACAAACCTTGCGCTGCCGCCTCTTCGTAACCTGACGACCCGTTTATCTGCCCTGCGCAATAAAGACCTTTAACCGTTTTTACCTGCAATGTTGGATATAATGCCAAAGGATCGATACAATCATATTCAATGGCATACCCCGGGCGCACCATTTGTGCATTTTCAAGACCTTTTATGGTGTGGATCATATCACGCTGAACTTCAGCAGGCAATGATGATGACAATCCCTGAAGATACATTTCGTTTGTATAAAGTCCCTCAGGTTCAATAAAAAGTTGATGTCTTTCTTTGTCGGAAAAGCGCACGATCTTGTCTTCAATACTGGGACAATAACGCGTTCCCGTCCCCTTAATATTTCCGCTGTACATGGGCGAACGATGAAGATTATCTAAAATTATCTTGTGAGTCGCCTCATTGGTATAGGTAAGATAGCATGGTACGGGCGATTGAACTTCGCCTTCAGTCATAAACGAAAAACTGTAAGGCACGTCTTCCCCATTTTGTATCTCCATTTTGGAATAATCAATAGTATCGCCCGCAATTCTTGCAGGAGTTCCCGTTTTAAATCTTTGCATAGGGATACCAAGTTTTATAAGTGCATCTGTTAAAAAGCGTGAGTTTACAAAACCGGAAGGTCCGCAATCTCGCTCCCATTCGCCGGTAATAATACGGCTTTTCATATAGACACCCGTTGCAATAATAAGTGCCTTAACTTTATATTGAGCGCCGATTGCAGTTACGATTCCCGTAACAGCACCGTTTTCAGTTAAAATATCAGAAGCCTCATCTTGAAGAACGGTAAGATTTTCCTGATTTTCAACAACTGAACGCATATAAAGTTGATATTCCATTTTATCAGCCTGAGATCTTAATGAATATACCGCAGGACCTTTACTTGTATTAAGCATTTTTATCTGTATTGCACACTTATCAGCACTGATACCCATCTGTCCGCCAAGAGCATCTATCTCACGCACAAGATGACCTTTACTTGTTCCGCCGATAGCAGGATTACAAGGCATAAAAGCAATGGCATCCTTAGTAAGTGTCAACAAAAGAGTTTTTAAACCCATTCTTGCCGACGCAAGTGCCGCTTCGCAACCTGCATGACCTGCACCTACTACGGCTATATCAAATTCTCCATCAAAATAATTCATATTATTTTCCTACACAAAACTTTTCAAAAATATTATTTACTATATCTTCGGTTACAGTCTGCCCCGTGATTATTCCAAGTTCACTCCAGGCAGAAGTAAGATCAATACTTAAAATATCAGGTGGCATGTCCTCAAGACAGTTTTCAAGCGAAACTTTTGCACTGACAAGCGCATCATAATGACGTGCCGACGTAACCGTTAATGCTGTTGAAGCATCGTTTTCACGAGCCTCTTTTTTTATAAAATCAACAACTTTTTCAATGTATTGTCCCGTCTTTGCCGAAATGTTTACTTTCTCCCAATTTACGGGCAATAAAGCCTCACCGACATCCTTGATATCGCATTTATTGAACACAAACAAACCTTTTTTACCGCTGAATTTATTAAAGTCGATCCACGAAAAATCAAGTTCTTCTGTTGAATCTATTATTAAAAGCACAACATCGCTTTCTTCAGCTGTTAATTCACTGCGTTCCACGCCTGCTTTCTCAATAACATCATCACTTTCCCTGATGCCTGCAGTATCGTAAAGATGAACTTTTATACCGTCAAAATCAAGAATTTCATGTAAAGTATCTCGCGTGGTACCTGCAATAGGTGTAACGATCGCTCTCTCGCAACCGCAAAGTGCATTTAAAAGTGAAGATTTACCTGCATTGGGTTTACCAATCAAACAGATCTTTAAACCTTCCTTTGTGATCCTGCCCCGTCTGTAGCCTGAAATAAGTTCGTTAATTTCAGGAAGCATTTTATTTACTTCTTCTTTTATTGTATCGGTAGTATGCTGTTCATCTATTTCGTCAGGATAATCTATCCCTGCTTCAATAGCAGTTAAAAGTTCTTTTATGGAATCCTGAAAAGCACCGATCTTTTCGCCTAATGCACCGCTTAAAAGCCTTGCCGCCGCACGGGAAGCACTTTTTGTATCGGCTTCAATTATATCACCTACCGCTTCGGCTTGGGAAAGATCAATTCTGCCGTTCATAAAAGCACGTTTTGTAAACTCACCGCTTTCAGCCATTCTTGCACCATTTTTTAAAACTGTTTCAAGAATATCTCTTGCAGAAGCATATCCGCCATGGCACTGAATCTCTGCCGTTTCCTCTCCTGTATACGAAGCGTTTTTATCAAACTTAACACAAAGGCATTTATCTATGAGAGTGTTTTCATCATACACGCCGCCATAGTACATTTTGCGCATTTCCATATTCTTTTTAAAAAACACCTTATCCAGGCATGCGTGTGCATTATCACCGCTTATACGGATAATTGCAACTCCGCCCTTACCTGCAGGGGTGGCTATCGCCGCTATGGTTTCCATAAAAAACTCCCTTTTTTGTAACATAATAATATATTATATACTTAAATTGCTTCAATGGCAAATGATTTTCACAAAACCGTTATATTTTTAAGGTTTACATAATACAAAAAAAAGTATATAATATTAATTAATATAACTACGAGGTGTTAAAATGTCAGATAAAAAGAAATCGTTTTTAAACGGTGCCGCCATACTTGCTATAGCAGGTCTTATATGTAAAATCATCGGCGCAGTATATAAAATTCCGTTACGAAATCTTATTGGTGAGGAAGCAATGGGTATTTACACAACAGTTTATCCCATCTATACCTTCCTTTTAGTTTTCTCAACTTCAGGTATCCCCACCGCCATTTCAAAACTTGTTGCCGAAGAAAGAAGTAAAGGTAATTTTTCCGGAGCACATAAAGTTTTTACCACATCCATAAAACTTCTTCTTTTGATAGGTGGAATAACTACCTTTTTAATGGTTGCAGGCGCACCTGTTATTGCCGAAATTTTGCGTATTGACTCATGGCAACCCGTTGCCGCAATAGCATTTTCTCTTTTGTTCGTTTCCTTGCTTTCTGCCTACCGTGGATATTATCAAGGTATGCAGAACATGATGCCCACTGCAATAACTCAACTTATTGAACAGATCATAAAACTTATTGCAGGTTTCTACTTTGCCATTTCTTGGAGCAAGCATGGCGCAATAATGAGTGCCGCAGGTGCTCTTTTAGGCATAACCATTTCAGAATTAGCGGCATTTATCACAATATTCTTTTTATACCAGAAAAATAAAAAGAACTTCCTTAATTTTTCAGAAAAATCCAACAAAGCACAAAAATTTGTTAAACGCCTTTTAGTTATCGCCATTCCCATGACTATTGGCGGTGCAGTAAAGCCCCTTGTTGATACTATCGACTCAGTAATGGCACGTTCAATACTTGAATCCTCCAGTATCTTTTCCAATGAGTATATCGACGTACTTTGGGCATTCCTTAAAAGCGACTGCGGTACACTTATAAACATGCCTTCCGTTTTAACTGTTGCACTTTCAATGGCTCTCGTTCCTGCGGTAAGTGAGGCACTTACTTTAGATGATGACTATAATGAGGTCAATAAGATTTCATCAACCGGAATTAAACTTTCAATAGTTATAGGTCTTCCATGCACCGTAGGTTTATTTACGTTGGCAAAGGAAATTTTATCTCTTCTCTATGTTTATGTTGATAAAACTCACGGTGATATGTTTGTGACCGGCGCTCAGAAACTTCAAACAGCAGGCAACTTTATGATGATACTTGCCATTGGTGTTTTATTCTTGTCAGTTATCCAAACCACCGCAGGAATTCTTCAGGGTTTAGGCAAAGTTAGCCTGCCCGTTATAAACCTTGCCATCGGTATGGCAATCAAAATTTTAATGAATATTTTCCTTATTCCCACAGCACTTAATATTTACGCAGTACCTATCGGAACGGTTACTTGCTATGCAATAGCCGCAATACTGGACCTTATCTGCGTAATGAAATACACAAAAACAAAACTCCGTTTTAGTGAGTTTCTTCGTCCTATCGGTGCCGCAACGCTCATGGCAATAGTCATCTATATTATGAAGATGATTTTTGCAGGCTTTACTTCAAGAATTTTTACTGTTTTAATGATCGGTATTGCCGCAATAGTATATTTCATCGGACTTGGTATTTTCTCAGTATTTGATGAAACGGATATGGAATTTATGCCCGGTGGCAAAAAATTAAGAAAACTTTTGGAGAAAGCAGGCGTTAAAATACGCCCTTCGCAGGAATAATATGATTACAGTTATCGGTGCCGGTTCAGGCAAAGCAGAAAATCTTTCATTACTTGCTTACAAAACCATAAAGTCGGCTAAATCGGTAATTTTAAAAACCGAAAAAATGCCTATTGTAAAACTTCTTAAAGAAGAAAAGATCCACTTTGAAACTTTAGACGATATCTATGATACCGCCGAGAATTTTGACAGCCTTAATGCGGCCATTAAAGCCCGTTTAACTGAAAAAGGCAGTTGCGTATACGTTGTTCACGGCTCGGCTATTGACGATACTTCTGTGCGTGCTCTTGAAGACGTCAACATTATTCCCGGTGTTTCCGTTGCTGATTGTGCCGCGTCATTTTTGAACGTTGTTTCTGACGTTAAGGCATATACTACAACAGAAATTTTAGAAGGCGAAATGCCCTCTGTTCATCAGGATAATATTATAACTTGCATTGATTCAACTCTTATTGCAGGTGATCTTAAATGCTCACTTTCTGAAATCTACGGTGATGAATTTGAAATAAAATACTATACTGAAGATTTTGACGGCAATCAGTCATCAAAAAGTATCATGCTTTACGAACTTGATATGCAAGAAACTTATAATCACACAACAAGTATATATCTTAAAAAAGTAGATTTTGATGACGTCTACAGATACGATATTAAGCATCTTCTTGATATTATGGATAAACTTTGTTCTCGCAACGGTTGTCCATGGGATTCTCAACAGACCCATGAAAGCCTGCGCCCCTATCTTATCGAAGAAGCCTATGAGGTTGCCGATACCATTGATAAAGATGACCCCTATCGACTTTACGATGAATTAGGCGACGTTTTATATCAGATAGTTTTTCATGCAAACATCGGAAAACGCTGTGGCGAATTTGATTTTATTGACGTTACAGATGCCATTTCCAGAAAAATGATAAACCGTCATCCACAGATTTTCTCCGGTGCAGATGCAAATGAAAATATCAATGATTTTTGGGAAGAAACAAAGAAAAAGGAAAAAGGATTAAAAACAACCTACGAAGTAATGTGCGACGTTCCTGAATCACTTGCATCACTTGCCCGTGCCGAAAAAATTTTGCACAAGGCAGAAAAAGCAGGTATAAAGAATGATGACGTGCAACAGACTACAAATAAAATAAAAGAATTGCTTGACGCAAAAGATCTTGATAATGAGAGCGTCTCCGGTGAACTTTTACTGGAAGTTGTTAAACTTTGTCGCGCTTTTAATGTGCATCCTGAACTTGCATTAAATCGAAAAATCCATAATTATATAAGTGAATTTATCAAAAATGAGCAATAAAAACTTGATTTTTGCAAAAAAACCTGCATTTTATTAAAAAAAATCAAAAAAAATTCATAAAAATAGCGATTTTTATTAACTCCACTCTTGACATTTGACCTAAAATATGGTAATATTTTTACGATGTCTAATCACGCAATGAGTGTTAGAATTTATAAAAAAAATTTATTGGAGGAAATTACAATGAACAAAGCAGATTTAATCAATGCATTAGCTGCAAAGAACGAAATTTCAAAGAAAGATGCTGAGAAGGCAGTAAACGGTGTACTTGACCTTATTGCTGGCGCTCTTAAAGATGGCGACAAGGTCCAGATCATGGGCTTCGGTGCTTTCGAAGTTAAAGAACGTGCTGCAAGAACAGGCAAGAACCCCGCAACAGGCGAAACAATCAACATCGCTGCAAGCAAGGCAGTTGTTTTCAAGGCTGGTAAAGCTCTTAAGGATTCCGTTCAATAATATTGATTCCGCCGCTTAATGCGGCGGTTTTTTTTAGAAAAAATTAAGGTGAGAAATTTATTCTCACCTTTTTTTATTCTGTTTTTTTCTTTTTCTCTATAATAAACCAAACGTATAATATTCCCATTACCGCAAAAATACATGATATAACGGAAACTACCTGTTGTGCATATACGTTCATACCTAAAAACATATTTCCGCTTGCCTGAATTGAACTAACAAGATTGCTCATAACAATCGTTGTTAAAAATCCGCATACACCGCCTATTGATTGGCAGAAGGCATAAGCATCAGCCCTTATATTTTCAGGAGTTTTTAAAAATACGATATTCATAAGTGCAAACAACGCACCGTTGGCCATTATGGCATTACATGAATAACAAATTGCAAAACATATTGCATTTATTGTATTTCCTGCTTCAGGGGTTGCAAATAACACAACAAAAGCTCTGAAAAACATAGCCGCAAGGCACAATATAAGCATTTTGGGGAAGGAAAACTTATCCCCCACTAAACCTACGGGCAATGCAGTAACCATTTGAACAATACCACCGACAATAAAAGCAAGGATATTTATAAGGGTCTGATCCATTCCAAGTTCTTTTAACTGATAGGTTCTGTAAAAAGGCAATGCAGAGTATTGAGCAACATTCCATAAAACGAACATGATTACAAGTATCCATATTTTCTTGTTTGCTGCAACACCTATAATATTTTTAAAAACATTTCCTTGTTCTTCTTCCTCTCTCGGAAGTTCAACAATATTAAATAGTATGACTTGATGAATAAGCATAATTCCAAAAATAGTGATTGCACATATTCTATATACGGCAGGAAGGTTGCCTGCTAACTTATATTTATCAACAAGAGTTCCCATTGCCGTTGAGAAGGACATGCCTAATATCAATGAAATTATCTGCATCCAGCCGTTATATCTTCCCCGTCTGTTCACCTCAACCAAAGAAACTCGCCAATAATTCATCTTGGGATTTCCTATATAAAGTCCCGCATAAGCGCACACAATAAAAATTACGAATATAATGCGTTTTAAATTTTCGGAAAAAGGAATATCAGGTATAACGTAAAGAAGCATAAAGAGCACTTGATTCAAAACGCTCATAATAATAACAAACTTTTTTACAGATCCACGCCTAAAGAAAATTGAAACTATCTGAAAAAGGCAGCCTAAAGATATGAAAGAATATAAAACTCCGGTCTGTGCATCAGTAAACCCTAAAGAGTTGGTAAGTTCCGCAAGAACACTTCCATCAACCATTAAAATGGCAATAAGATACTCAAACGCTGCCTGAAGCATAAATAGGAAGCGGCTTCTCTTCATTTCAGAACTGTCATAATAAATCATACTGAAATCTCCAACAAATAAATTACCAATGAATTATATATTAGCAGAAGAAAAAATACAACAACATTTGTTTGAATTAATCGTCATTTTGTTTGCTGTTTTTTATTGAAATTTTTCTCCAGAAATTAAAGGTCAACGGCCACACAGCACCTGCAAATGCAGTTAAAAGGAAATATCTGATACCGTCGGCAATAAATTCATTGCCACAAAGCGAATTAAGGGGTGCTTTAAGCACAGATTTAATTAAAACTACGGGAATTATACCTATTGCAAGTTTCAAAATCTGTACCCACCATTTTGCCTTTGTTTCAAAGTGAGAATAGTTTGTATCCACTTCATAAGCAAGCCACATACCCGTTATGCAACCGAACATCTTATATGCACTTTCCGTGCCGTGCATAAGATTATCAACATCAACCTCACTAAAAGGAAAATTATGGGCAAATATCATAAGCGCAACGGTTATTAGAAGCATAACGCCAAACATTACGCGCATGGCAATTTTTGAGCCTTTTTGTATTATTGGATATATTCCGAAAATCAAAATAAGGGCAATAATTATTGAAACACCTACGTCAAGCGGTGTGTGTACGCCAAGCCACATTCTTGAAAAAGGAACAAGCACACAAATGGCGATACATATAATACGCAGCCATTTATTCTTATTCCATCTTGCAACACCGCCGAAAATACCGACTCCTGCCTGGGTATGTCCGCTGGGGAAAGAATATCCCGTTGCCGCTTCACGGGCAGATTCAACTATTTTAAAATTCGGATCTAACACCCACGGTCTTGGTATGCGAAAAATAAGTTTTAAAAACTGATTTAAAACAGTTCCCAATAAACCTATGGACAGAAGATAATAGCCTTGTTTTTTATTAAGACACCAGAAGAATATTAGTCCTATAACTATAAATACCGTTTCTTCACCTAAAAGAGTTACAATCGAGAAAAAACCGTCAAGCACAGGATTTCTTATCTCCTGCAACATTTTTAAAAATTCCATAAAAACCTCATATTTTCTGAAATATCAGAATAATTATATCAAATCAAAACAGTATAGTAAATTGCATTTTTTAACATAAATATTGCATTTTTTACCTATAGTGTAAATCAAGCAAACCAAAACATAAGTTTTAGTTTGCTTGATCTTTGATTATATAGTTTTAAAAACTTCTACCATACCAACGCTTGTTGCCTGAGAAGCATATTCATCAGGTACAAGTATAACTTCCTTTTCTGTGAAACGTTTTAACAAAAGTGCTTCCGCTTCTTTTATCTGTGCACGGCCTGCAATATAAACCTTTGAAGCCGTTGACTTTTTCACTGCTTCAACTTCATCGGCAAGGATAACACCTAAAAAGAAACTATACGCATCGTCTTTTGTGCCGTTCATGAAGTTTGATAAAATACGCACTTTAAAAAGTGCTTTATTTATGCCGTTTTCAATAGCGTAACTGTAACCGGTATATAGCATATCGTTTAAATTTGCTTTTTTGAGATCAACGTTTGAATTAAGAATCGTTCCTGACGAAAGCGATGCTATCATCTCCCCCGTCAAAGCAGTAAAGAAATCAAATATTTTTCCATTCTTATCCGTAAATATAAGTTTTGAATGGGAGCCCGGAAGAATATATGCCGCCTCTCCCACTATATTCATAAGTTTATTTATTCCGAAAACTTCAACTTCTTCACCGCGCATAACATCAGTACAAGCAAAAGTTTCGCCATAAAGCCTTATGCCGGGCACAAAATAAAAAGGGATATTTGTTATTTCGGGCAAATGAGCCTTAATCATTCCGCTTTTCAGTTCTTTTAATCCGGCAGGTGCAGGCACATGGTTTACCGTTTTAAGTCCACCCTCGGAAGTGATCATGCCTGCTGCAATAACACACTCAATATCCTTTTCATTTAAAAAATTTTTCAAAAGAAGATCGTTTATTGCATTTTTTACTCCATTGTAAAGTCCGTTTTTATCTTCCAAGCCAAGGCGTGCGCCTATATCTATTTTTACTGTATCAATTATTTTATTATCAAAAAGATTTATGCGGGTATTTGTAGTTCCGCCATCAATGGTTATATACATTATTTTATTGCATTTACGCACTGCTCAGCCAAAGCCGTAATAGATGCGTAGTCCTCTCTCTCAAGCATTTTCTTATCAACGATATTTGAACCTAAACCAAAGCCTACTGCACCTGCTTTAAGATAATCAGCCATATTGTTTACGTCAACACCGCCAACAGCAATGAGTTTTATGTGCTTTAAAGGTGCCGAAACCGCTTTAACATAAGA
>JAZULU010000023.1:0-10856 GCA_045603265.1 Clostridia bacterium | reverse complement strand
GGTTGCACAGGTGGGAATTTGATCAAAGCCCTGCTCTGATAAGAAATAATATGTATCAACACCGGGATGCTGAAAGAATTTATCAAAATTTAAAAGTCTTTCATACATGGCACTTGATACTATATATTCCCTTGAAAGTCGGTTTTTAACACCGTCGCGCAAAAACCACGCCATGTCGCACCAAGTCCAGGCGCGAGTCTTGTTTTTGTTGCAACATTCCAAATAAAAATCCATATCGTGCCAATAAAGTTCGCCTTGGCGCATATGGGTTATGCCATACTGCTTTTGATAGCCGATGGTATGGGGAAATTCTTCATCCATACCTATATGGAAGAAATCGGGTGTATCAAAAAGTTCGGAAACTTCCGAAATAAGTTCATCAACCACTTTATAATAAGTAGGCGTTGAAACCATTCTTGAATATTCTTGAAGCCAGGCATCGTGAGTAGTTGCAAAGTTAAGTTTGGGAATGGGATTTAATCCGATCTTGCGCAAACGGTCAAGTTCGGTTTTTAATTTCTCCTTACTCCACGCACCTCGGCAGGCAAGTTCAGGGTGGCTTTCATACTGTATACCTTCGCCAAGATCGATAACAAGTGTGTTAATGCCCTGATTTGCAATAAAATCGGTAACTTCGCGCCATACGGAATCTTCGGTAATCATTTCCTCGGTATAAAAACCAAGTTTACCGCCGTCGCCGTCTTTTTCGCGCCAGAAGTTTACTCCTAAATGAATTAAATATGCAGAAATCATTTTAGTCCTCTCTTAAAACAACTTTAAGGCATTCGGTATCTTCTTTTACTGTTTTAATCTTATCGGCAAGATTGTCAGATGCTATTTCACAAAATGCTCTGCCGATAGTTTCTGTGCAGCCAAGGGGTGCGAAACCTGAAAATGCTAAAGGATGGTCTGCCATCCAAGCACCGCCAAAGTTGATATTTTTCTTTGTAATATGATCGAAACGGTGAATGCAGGGACCTTCCTGATAAAATTTTTCGGGGCGCACAAGGTGCTCGCCTTGAGCATAGCAAAATGCCACTTCCGAAAAATCGGCATGACCGCCGCCGAAACCCGTTTCGCTGAAATTTTTGAGAGTTTTGAAATCTTCTTCTGTAAGATAATCAAAACGCTCTTTCTGACTTAAAATTTTATCGTAGTAAACGTTGCCGTCACCAACAGTATTAAGGTTTGTCCATAACACACAGTAGTCACGTTTTTTGTATAACATATTTCTTGTAAAAAGATCAAGCAAAGGTCTGTTTCCGCCGTGACCGTGTACAATAAGAATCTTATTAAAACCGTTGCGGTGAATTTCATCGCAAAGTTCCTCTAAGATAATTAAAAGAGTTTGCGGTTTTATGGAAATATATCCGCGCAACTGATTTTTCTGTAAAAGAGAAGCATCGTTGGAATGATTGGGCACAACTTCGCCCAGCCAATGACATACGGGAAAAACCACTACCGGCTCTTTTTCTGCGGCAAGGTTTGCAATATAACTTGCCGAATATCCGTCACATCCTACTGCAAGATGTTCGCCGTGCTTTTCCAAGCAACCTAACGGTATAATGCAGACTCCTTTTGACTTTTCTATTGCTTCATCGAATTCAGGCGATGTAAGATCTTCCCACTTCAATAAAATCACTCCTTAAGTTCTTATGCAGTTATTATATAAAGGATAAATTGAAAAGTCAATGATTTGTGGTGCGAATCAAGGAAATATGAAAAAAAGCAGGGCAAAAACAAAAAGTTTTCAATCGGTGATTGAAAACTCCTCGAAAGCAACTTTAAATACTTTGGCTTCGGCAAAGTGTTTCAGAACGTCAATTTCCCGTGTTCTGAACCAAGGGGCTGCCATAAAGCCTAAAACACCGTCAAGATCCTTGTATGTTGCCATAAAATCATCGGGATTTATGCTTGTGTTGTATGTGGCACATACCGGTACTTGCTTAAAACCGTGTTCGGAAAATTTAAAAGTGCTTTCATAGGCAGGACCTTGAAATAAAACAAATTGTTCGGGATTTAAAAGTCGATCATAGAAGCCGCTTGAGATTATTGCATTTTTAGGCATATTTAATAAAGTTTCTTCTTTTTCGTACCAGTATTTCGTACCCCACAGCCAAGGTGTTACACCGTTTTCTTCAACGGTTTTGCAGAAATATCTTACGTCATCCCAGAAAACTTGTCCCTGACGGACACAGGTGAATCCGTATTTTTGTTGATAAAAAGAAAACTCAAAACATTCTTCATCCATGCCCAGATGAAAATAGTCGGGGGAATTAAAAAGTTCGCATACTTCATCAATAAGATCTTTTACCACTTTATAATATGTGGGCGTCGAAAGCATGTGGGAATATTCTTTAAGCCATGCATCGTGGGTGGCGGCAAAATTCAGTTTGGGAACGGGATTAAGTCCCATATCCCTTAAACGCTGAAGTTCTTTTTGCATCTTTTTCTTATCCCATGCACCAATAACTGAAAGTTCGGGATGAGTTTCATATTTATAACCCTCGGCAAGGTCGATGATCAAAGTATTGAAACCACATTCTTTTACAAAATCGGTTATCTTTTTCCAAGCATCATCCTCAGTTACCATATTAAAGGAATAGTTGCTTAAAGGACCCGGATCACCAACAGGCTCTTTCCATAAGTTCTGTCCTAAATGTATTAAATAGGCTTTTATCATTATTTTCACCTCGCAAAGGGATTATATAACAGTTTTTTGCCTCTGTAAATGTCTTTTTTTAATAAAAAGATATCTTTTTTTCAGAAAACTTGTGTTTTTTTGCAATGTGTGATACAATAATACTATCTTGAACTTCAGAGGTGCGCTATGAGGAAAAAGGTTACTGTTGATGAATTTGTTTTAAGGCCCGTAAAAGCCATAGTATTTGGCGATAGCGGATACTCCCGCGGTGTGTGGGGCAGGCTTGTTCAGGGGCTTAATGACAATAATGTTGACAACTTAAATTGCGTCATTGTCCGTGATAAACCTTGCGATAAAAATCAGCGTCAGTTCAACCGTTATGCACTTTCCTTTAAGAAAGGCGCAAAAGAGGTTTTAAAGGATATAAACTGCGTTTCCGGTGTTCTTGATGCATATAATAACTTTAATGCTTTTTCCGATCTTGCCGATAATAACGATATATCCACCATTTTTTTCTCACCTGAAGAAAAAAACTGGATCAATAAAAACAACACCATTAAAAACGAGCAGGATAATCTCCTTGCACTTCTTACCATGCTTCTTTTCAGAAGATTCTGCCAGGAGAAAAAAGGGTTTTCAATTATCTCGGGTATTAATGAAGACCATAACGGCGAAGTTTTAAAGGCAGAGATCATTGAATATTCTCACGTCCGCGGGCTTGGAATGGATTTCATAAACTGGCTTACCATGGAAAATCAGTTTATAAATTCCTTTGTTGAAACGCGCGTGGGAAGTCAAAAAATCGATGCAAATCTTGTTGTTAATGCCGAAAATTATTTCCTTTGCGTGCTTGATAAAGAGGATGGACTTATTTCTTCAAGCAATGATGTTATGATAAATCCCGAACTTTCATCATATTACATATTGAGAAGGCATATTTTTGACGGCGCTCTCTGTTCCGCCTGCGCTTATGCGCTTCTTCATGACGTTAAAACTCTTGATGCGTTCATGTTAAGGGAAAAACTTGTAAAGCATATGACAATTTCGGTTTTTGAGGAAATTATTCCTGCCCTTGATGTGAACTTTGAAACCACTCAGGCATATACAGTCGAACTTCTTCAGCGCTTTGAAGATGCTTCTGTTTCGGTAAAGTGGAGTGATTACGCTGAAAATCTTGGCAATAAGTTTAAGGAAAGTATTATTCCGCTTATTCGCCGATATACTGAAATTCACGAAAAATTGCCAAAACATCTTGTGTTCAGTTTGTTCTGCACTATGAAACTTTACGATGTCATGAATATTAATGATGATTTCTCCCGCAAAAGAAAAGAGTGTAAAAATATTTATACCGATCTGTGGGGTGAAGATATTTCCTACTTAAAAGAGGAACTTGATAATTTTGAAAAGAAGATGGGGTAAAGTGAGGATAAAAATCCTCACTTTTTTTAGTAGAATTACAAAATTTTCATCTACTGTCAGTAGAATTAAAAAAAATCCAACTGTGGATTGTCAAAAATATCTTGATATGGTATAATTTCAGTAACAAAAATAAGGAGAAAATTTATGCCTTTAAGTGCCAAGTCAGTAAGAAAACAACTGGAACTGTTGAAGCCGATATTGAACAGTTGCTCTCTTGAAACTATCCGTAAGGGGCAGAACAAGTTAGGCGAATTGTTTCTTATTGCCAACAGAAAAAACGTTATAATTCAGGAACATAAATTTGAAAATTTCTACGGTGCGTGGATCATTCCCAAAGATGAGCGCAGGCACGGCGTAATAATGTATCTTCACGGCGGCGGTTATACTGCAGGCGATCTTGATTACGCTAAAGGTTTCGGAACTAAACTTGCCCTTGAAACGGGGGCAAGGGTCTTTTGTGTCGCTTACAGACTTGCACCTGAACATAAATTTCCTTGTGCTCTTGATGATGCTTTGGAAGCCTATAAATATTTACTGGATAAAGGTTTTTCAAAAATCGTTGTTTCGGGGGAAAGTGCAGGCGGCGGTCTTACGTTAAGTCTGTGCGTAAAGTTAAAAGAATCAGGCATAAAACTTCCAAATGGTATTATCACCATTTCACCATGGACGGATATGACTTCATCAGGCGAATCCTATAGTGAGAATAAAGAAAAAGATCCGTCAATGACAATAGAAAAACTTAGATTTTTTGCACGGTCTTATACTGATGATATAAACAATCCTTTCGTTTCACCTTTATTTGCTGATCTTAAAGATCTTCCGTCAACCCTTATATTTGCAGGCGGTGATGAAATGATGCTCAGCGATAGCGTGCTTTTAAACGAAAAACTTGTGTCCTGCGGCGTTGATTCAAAACTCTTTGTAGGCGAAAAAATGTGGCACGCATATTTAATGTACGATCTTAATGAAAACAAAAAGGATTTTAATCAGATAAACAGTTTTCTTACAAAGGTGGGGCTTAAAGAACATCGCTTACGTTGGATGCGCCTTGATAATGCGGCAAAGATCTATCCTGCCGCCAGAAGACAGAATTGGAGCAACGTTTTCAGGCTTTCTGCAACACTCTATGAAGATGTTGATATAGACGTTTTAAAAAATGCCCTCGATGTAACCGTTAGAAGATTTCCATCCATTGCCGCAAGGCTCAGAAAAGGATTGTTCTGGTACTATCTCCAGCAACTTGATAAAGCGCCTGAGATAAAAAAAGAAAGCAGTTATCCTTTGACAAGAATGTCCAAAGAAGAAACGCGCAAGTGCGCTTTAAGGGTAATCGTATATAAAAAGCGTATCGCCATTGAGTTTTTTCATTCCCTTACCGATGGCAACGGTGCTATGGTCTTCTTAAAATCACTTGTTGCCGAGTATATTGAGCAGAAACATAATATAGTTATTCCCAGTGAAAACGGCATACTTGACCGTCTTGAAAAACCCGATGAGGGCGAATTTGAAGATTGCTTTGTAAAACATAAAGGTCTTGTTAAAACAAGCAGAAACGAAGATACTGCATGGCGTCTTACGGGAACTGATGAGCCGGCAGGATTTTTAAATCTCACATGTTTTAAAATTCCTGTTAAGGAAGTTTTGAAAAAGGCACATGAATATGATGCAAGTCTTACCACGTTTTTGTGCGCATCGATTATGATGGCACTTCAGAATCTTCAAAAAGAAATGGTACCTAAAATAAATAGGCGAAAACCCATAAAAGTGCTTATTCCCGTAAACTTAAGAAAACTTTTCAAATCAAATACTTTAAGAAATTTTGTGTTCTACACTACCCCTGAAATTGAGCCGATGCTTGGTGAATATTCCTTTAAAGAGATATGCCAAGTAATCGCCAATAAAATGGGGCAGGATATAACACAAAAACAAATGAGCAAGCGTATCGCCGCCAACGTTGAAAGTGAACAAAAACTGATTTTAAGGGTAATGCCTTTGTTTATAAAAAATCTTGTTATGAAAGCGATCTTCAATGCGGTGGGCGAAAGAAAATCTTGTCTTACACTTTCAAACATCGGGGCGATAACACTTCCCGAAAACATGATGCCCTACGTTGAGCGTTTTGATTTTGTTCTTGGTATCCAGGCAACCGCACCTTATAACTGCGGTGTGTTATCCTATAAAGATACCCTTTACGTTAATTTTATCCGTAATATCCGTGAGCCTTTTCTTGAAAGAAAATTCTTTGAAGTTTTAAGGGATATGGGTGTTCCCGTAACCGTTGAAAGCAACAAACAATAAAGGAGTAATAATATGTATTGTATAAATTGCGGTGTCAAACTTGAGGATACTGAAAAAAAGTGTCCCTTGTGCGGTACTGTTCCTTATCATCCCGAACTTGCACGCAATATTGCCCCCAACCCCTATCCGCCCGACAGTTATCCTGCTCAGACGGTTAGCAGAAAGGGCGTAATGATCTTAATTATAACGGCATTTCTTATTCCCATGATAGTTTCCGTTCTTTGTGATCTTCAATTTTCAGGGGGAATAGGTTGGTCAGGCTACGTTGTAGGCGCACTGATTCTTGCTTATGTAACTTTTGTTCTGCCGTTCTGGTTTGAAAATCCCAATCCCGTTATTTTTGTGCCTTGCGATTTTGCAGGTATTATACTTTTCCTTTTATATATCAACCTTACCACCGGCGGAAACTGGTTTTTATCCTTTGCCTTTCCTGTTGCAGGCGTTTTCGGTCTTATTGTTTCAGCTGTTGTAACCCTTGTAAAATATTTAAAGCGTGGAAAACTTTATATTTTCGGCGGTGCGCTTATGCTTTTAGGTTGTTTTTCCCTTCTTGTTGAGTTTCTTTTAAACATTACTTTCCCCACTATGACTTTTATTCTTTGGTCCATCTATCCCTTAGTATCTTTACTTCTTCTTGGCGGCACTTTAATTTTCCTTGCCATATATAAACCTGCTAGGGAGACTATGGAGCGCAAATTCTTCTTCTGATTACGGAGTTTGAAAAGCGTCGTAAAACTGTGTTGTGCAGGGGACAAAAACTCGGTTACTTACCGCTCATGTAAGCGCCCTCGTTTTAGCCCCTACACGCCTTGTTTTACTTGCTTTTGAAACTCCTTTGCAGTAGAATTTAGTTTGATGCTTGTTTTTGAAGTTCCGCTGCAATATAATATAGGCATATTTTTTACTTGCTTTTGAAACTCCTTTGCATATAATATAGGTATATTTATTACTTGCTTTTGAAGCCCTTTAGCAATAGAATAAGTTGGGTGGTTCGGTTCTAAAAATCGTGAGGATAAAACAAACTTAAAATTTATTTTTGGAGAGATAAAATATGAGTTTTGAAAAGTATTTTAATTTTTTTGAAGACTATGAAACCGGTATAACTATTCGCCCTAAAAGAAGTGCGGAATTTAAGTTTTCTCAAAAAGTTAATGATGATAAAAAATACCGTCTGTTCGTAACGGGGCAGACGGCAAACTTCTATTTGTGGAAAAATGAGCCTGATACTCCTTATTTGTATAGGCTTCTTGATGATGCTCTTGATACTGAAAATGCTAGTAAGGATCAGTATTGCCTTGATTTATCATGCAAGGATTTTTTTGATTACACAAAGCGCGCATATAAAAAAGTTTTGTGGGAACCGATACTTTCTTACCTTAAAATGGAGAATCTGCCCACCCTTTGGCAGTTCGGAATTTGGGTAAAGACCGAAGATCTCAAAATATCCGAAAACGGTTTTTTGCGTTTCAGGATAGATATACGCTATAAAAAAGAAAACGTAAGCAGACACAGTATCCATAATACGCCTGATAAAACGGTTATAATTGATATTCCCGAAGGCACTTATGATTGGCAAAAGTTTATGGAAAATGTTGAAATACCGCTCGATTGCGCCAACGTTGGCGTTTTTGTTGAAGGCAAAGACTATAAGGGAAAGGTTTTTGTTGAACATCCATTCTTGTTGGGTGAAAAACAGAATCTTCTTCCGTCTTTCTCTGTGAGTGTTGCGGGCAAGGAGCAATTTCAATGGACGTCCCAGTATTTAAGCCGTAAGGAGTGGCCTGAATTTCAGGTGGAATTAAATGGCGAAACAGTTTTTGAAGGCGAAATTTTTGAACGCTGTCATACTGCAAGCGAATGGGAGATCGATCTGCCCAAATACCTTATTAAAGAAGAAAATACAGTTAAAATAAAACTTATTTCCAATTATCACGATCCTTTGCCGTATACCTTTTTTGAACTTGGTATTATTGAGCAACCTGATGCGGCCGTTAGCGTTATAAGCGAAAACGTTTACGGCGTTGCAGGCGGAAAAGCGCATGTGCTTTTGCATGTTAATAAACCTGACACCACTATAAAAATTGAATATTCCGAAAATTTGTCGGGAAAAAGTCAATACTGCTTTAAAGAAGCAGGATATCACGGCATAAGCATCGATTGTAAAGAACCTTGTGAAAATGCAGCCTTTAAAATTATTTCAGGCGAAGAAGAGATTCAATGTAATGTTGAGCGCATAGTAATAAAAGAAACCGACAACGTTATTGTAGGTACGGGCGATTTAGTATATATCAATCAGAATCTTTCTGATATGATGGAATATCTTGCATGGTACGTTTCAAATAACGTGGGCAACTTTTTGACTATTCGCCCCGTTTACCGCTGGTCGGGAAGTCGTACGCTGAATCGGGAATGTTGGGGCCCCTTTACTAAAGTTTTAAATGAAATGGGTATAAAGTATGTGCTTCTTAAAGACGGACGTGAACTTCCCGGCATAAGCGCAAACCCTGATGACGAACTTATAAAAGGCGAAGGATATCTTGGCTCACAGAATCACGAAATTGACGGTCGCTTCTTTTATTGGGGACAGAAAACGGTTGTAGGTCTTGCGGAAGAACAGTGGAATGATCTGTGCCAGATAGCCTATAAGGAAGATCCTCTCCACACTAAAAACGAATTTAAACCATCATCATATATTAACGAAGGCGAAACTTTCTATCGTTACACAAATAAAAATTATAAGCATGATTTAGCGCTTGGCGAAGAATATAACGTAAACAGAATGAGCGAAGATCTGACGGGCGAAACGCGCCATACCGGTCCTTCTGTCTTGTTTAAGGCATTTAAGAAAGCAGGCTATAAATGGGTGGGCGCGGAAACAATGTACTCTTCCATTGAATTGCATTTGGCGTTCTTGCGCGGGTTCTGTAAAGCAAATAACATGGATAAATACGGTGTTCATAATGCGGTGCAGTGGTCAAGCACACCATATAAATCTATTGAGCATTATGACCGTTACCGTCTTGCACTTTACCTTTCATATATGCTTGGTGTTACCGATATTAACACCGAAGAAGGTTTGTGGCACATGGAGGAATATTATCTTCATCCTAACCGCTTTAAGGAAGATTGCCTTGGGCATTTAACACAAGAGCAAGACGTATATAAATATATTCTCACCCATTCAAGAACGGGAGAATTCTATACGCCCTTTGCCTTTATTCACGGAAAGCATGACGGCATTGTTATGTTCTGCCCTGATAATATGTGGGGATGGAACGGCACGCCCCAAACCTTGGCAGAAGAAAGTTGGCGAAGCCTTTCCAAAGTTATATATCCCCTTGCCAAACCTCAGGATCCGTTATATTACCATTGCATTGACAACTGCAAAGAGTCTTTAGGCTATTATTCGGGAACTCCTTTAGGAAATATTGATGTTGTTCCCATGGAAAGCGATATTTCATCTGCCTACAAACTCATTATTTTTGCAGGCTACAATATGTGCGAAAAAGAAGATGCTCAAAAACTATACTCCTACGTTGAAAATGGAGGAACGGTGATCCTGACCCGTGCTCATTTAACAAATACTACCGATTACGAAAAAATAAGAATTTCGGATATGGAATTTGTTGATCATCTGTTTGCATTTTCCAAAAATGCGCAATTTATAACAGATACTAAAAACGGAATAGAATTGCCGTTGTGTAATAATCCTCTTGAACCTGATAGGATTCTTGAAACTACCGATAGCGGTCTGCCCCTTGTTTGTGAATATAACATAGGAAAAGGAAAGGTTATTCTTTTTAACACTAAAGTTTATCCTGCCCATGAAGCGATAAAAGAAATTTACGAAAATACCGTAAAAAATGAAGTTATAAAAGTAACCGAAAAAGAAGAAGTGTGGGCAAAAACGGGCAATGATGTTGGTTTTTCAGTCTATAAACAGCCTGACGGAAGCACTCATATCTATTTCCTTGCAGTTGATTGGTATAACGGAAGAAACGGCATCCGCAATGCTGAACTTATTCTTAATTCACAAAGTTATAACGTTGAAGTTCCCTTTGGCGTTATGATAAAGGCAGTAGCAAATAAAAACGTTGCAGTTTTCCCAAAAACAGAAAACGGCGAAGTTATTAAGATCGATAATAACACCGCCCTTGTTCAGGGAACCGGCAAAGTGCCTTTTGTGATTTTAAAGGACGGAAACGAAAAAACTGTTGATGTGGAATTTGCTGAAAATTCGGTACAGGAAATTACTATTTAAAATTAAAACACCTTGATTACATCAAGGTGTCAGAGCACAGACAAACCCCTGCAAACATAATGCCCTGCAAAAATTGCAGGGCATTATTTCCTTTGTTGCATTGATACTATAGCACGCGTAAAGGAGTTCGCCTCAAATGCTGTATCAGCGTTGCTTTCGGGTTTGTCGTCTTTATAAGGCAAACCTGCCTTATTGCATCCTCCGCACCCAAAATCATTCACTGATACAAACATT
>JAZULU010000022.1:0-3783 GCA_045603265.1 Clostridia bacterium | reverse complement strand
TCTTCGGCAAAATCAAGTGCCTTTTTGCCGGGGTGGAGATACATACCTTCATATCTGCAAGTGGGGATCCACTCCTCAAAAACGTTTACAAGGTCCTGCTGAAGTGTTTCAAGACCTGTCATTGACATATCAAAAGCACATTCCTGAGTAATTACCGAGCAAGTTGTATGATGTGAATAAACAACAACGATGCCGTCCTTTACCTTTGATTCTTTAACGATCTCCTTAACCTGATCGGTAATATCGTGGAATGATACTGCACGATGTCTTGATTCTAATTTTAACGCTCTTTTAAATACCATGATTTTTTACCTCTTATTTCTCTAATTTTTTAAGATCGTCTGCCGCACGACGTGTCGCACCGATCATTTCATCTATCATTTTGATGGGATCTTCTGCATTCATAATACCTGATGCCGCACCTGCCGCCTCACTGCCTGCCATAATAAAATCGTAAACTTCCTGACCGCAGGTAATTCCCGCTGCCTGCTCAACCATGATAGTAGGATCAATTTCTTTAATAACGCGAATTGAATCCTTTACATAAGACATGGGGCTTGAGCCGTTACCGCCACCGATAATTTCGGAGGGTTCGGGATTGATGATATCAGGATGCAACTGTGCCATTGCTTTGGCTTCATCTAAAGTATCGGCGCAAGCAAAAACGTACATATCAAGTTCTTTCGCGCGGTCAATGGTAGCCTTTATTTGCGGAAGGCTCATTGGCTTTTCGCAATGGTTTACCATAACACCTTCTACCCCTGCGGCCTTTAAGCCTTCGGGAAGAATATCTGCACAACCTCTGCCGGGGCGCAAGGTATCCATATAAGTAGCAAACACAAATAAGTTTTTGGTGTTTTCTTTAACTCTGCGAACTTCCAACGCAGGGCAGATAAATAAAACGTCAATATCATACTTTTCTGCCGCTTTATCGGCCGCAATGGCATATTCAAGTAACTGATCGCCATAAACGTAGTTTTTAGTTCCCACTTCAAAATACGGTGTTCTTATCTTTCTTTTCATAAAATTACCTTTCTATAAATAAAATTATTATTTTTGACTATTTTAACCCAAGACTCTTTTTGAAATTCTCAACTTGCGCCTCGGTAGGTTTGTAATCTGTGTGTGAGCAACAAGGTAATGTTGGCTCACTTCCGTCTACTCCGTAAAAAGGTGAAAGACGGTCATTTTCATACTTTGCACAGTCCTCTTCCCTTGTAAAATCAGGAATACCATAAGTTTTTCCACCCTCAAGCATTGAGCGGTGTGCAAGAATCGCAACCGATGACATTTTAACTGCGCTGTAAATATCAAAGGGATGTTCCGGTTGTTTATTTGCTTTTACACATTCAACAAAGTTTCTTGCCGTAAGATAATCGCCGCCGCCATGACCGCTACGCTTGATTATTTCTTCATCTTTATCGTTCCATTTAGGTGTATAAAGATTCACTTCTTCCATATTTTCAGGCTTTGTCCAAGCATTATAGCGAAGCATTACCTGATCACCCATACCGCGAAGATTTTCGATTTGACCTTCCGTTCCGCAAACGCGGTAGGCATTATGATGTCCGCCAAAGCGAGCACAGCCCGTAACCCTAAAAACAGAGCCATCATCATTCTGCGTCATAATTATTGCCGCAGCATCGCCTGAACGTTTGGCATTTGGAATATCGCCTAAAGGAGGCGCAAAAGTGTTAAATGACGTAACTTTTTCAGGTGTAGCACCCGTTGCCCACATTATAGGACCTAAAGAATGAGTTATATAATACGAAGCAGGCAAAAGATTGCGCCAATGCTTTTCATAATAAACATAATCTTTTTTAAACTGAATATCATTGGGATCGCCGGGGTGGTTATATTCGCCTTCAGCATAGATAATTCTGCCTAATGTTCTACCATCGCACACGCGCTTTATTTCGCGGTTAAAGATCATCTGGGGATAATTTTCCGCAAGCATATATATTGACTTGCTTTTTTCAAAGGCTTTTATAAGTTCAACACCTTCAGCCATGGTGCCGTTACTGATACATTCCGAAAAAACGTGTAAACCCTTTTCAAAGCACTTTATTGCATAGGGCGCATGCTCGTTAAAATAGTTTGCAAGAATAACTGCATCCATAGGGTGTTCAACAAAAGAATCAAAATCATTATAAAGTAAAACGGAATCGCCCAACTCTTTTTTGGCAACTTCAAGACGTTCTTTTCTAACATCACAAACTGCCACAATATCGCAATTAAGCAACATAAAGTCCCGGGCAATGTACAGACCTCTTGTGCCTGCGCCGAAAATACCTATTTTTAAATTTGCCATAAAAATCTGCCTTTCCGCTTTATCTCAATGATAATTATACTTTATCTGCTTTGTCAATGTCAATGTAAATAATCCATATATTTATTTAAAAAAGTTTGTTTTCACTTGAATATTTCAAAAAAATATGGTATATTTATAAAAAAATCAAAGGATATTATTATGCAACGAAGAAATATTTGTAAATTTGTAAATCCAACCTATTCCGAAAACCCATTGGCTTCACAATTTATATTGGAAACAGATCCGCAGATCATGGAAAGAAACATTACCGTTTCAAAAAACCGCATGATTCTTATTGTTGAAGGCGAAGGCAAGTTTTTAGGCGAAAATGACACTCTTGAGCTGAATAAAGGCACACTTATTTTTGTTTTTGCAGGCGAAAAAATGTCCATTTCTCATAACAAAAACTGCAAATATATGTATATTGATTTTGAGGGCATAAGAGCCCATGAATTGATCAAGCGTTTCAACATTAACAAAAATAACAGATGTTTTTCCGGTCTTGACGGAATCATTCCCCTTTGGGAAGAAAGCCTTTTAAGTGCTTCGGAAAACACCATCGACCTTGTGGCGGAAAGTATGCTTATTTACGCTTTCTCACGATTAAGCAACAAAGTTACACTTCAGGACGAAGTTTTAAATAAAATTCTTAAGATCACCGAAGAACACTTTGTTGACAGCGATCTTTCAATTTCAAGTATCGCCGACGAACTTGGATATAATTCCAAATACCTTTCCCATTTGTTTAAGAAAAAAACAGGCAAGAATTTTTCAGAATATTTAAGATGCTTGCGCGTAAAATATTCGGTATCCCTTTTTGATAACGGAATCGATTCCATAAAAAACGTTGCATTGCTTTCAGGATTTTCGGACCCCTTATATTTTTCTACAGTATTTAAAAATATTTTAGGCATGTCCCCCAAAGACTATTTATCAAAAAAACATGTGAAGTAAATAAAAATGGCTTGCATTTTGTGCAAGCCATTTTGTTTAATACGCTTAATTCAACTTTGTAATAGAGTATCCGTACTTTTTAACATATTCAATGAAATTATTAATTTTTTCCACTCCGCCCCACTGATTGGAAACAACAACTTTTTCCCCTGACGGAAGTTCAATAATCTCGTTTTCGTCAACATAATATCTTTTCTGTTTTCCGGGCACAAGACCTTTATCTTCATCACTAACTTCATCTAAAATTTTAATTACACCATCACCGCCACGCAAATTAGCGGGAAAAGCGGATTGTAATTCATCAAAATTTTGGGGATTTTTGTCTTCTTTGTAATATTGAACAACAGCCAATATTAATCTTCCTTTTCTATATTCATTTCCGTTAAACAAATATTTACTGTAATCATGTTCGCCTGAAACTTTAAGGGCATTGTTTATACCTTCACGCTCTTCATCAGAGAGATTTTCATCATTTTTAAGCATCATCAAAACTGCCTCTAATAATTCCTTGTTTTTTT
>JAZULU010000021.1:0-4482 GCA_045603265.1 Clostridia bacterium | reverse complement strand
TGTTGTTTTAAAACAACATGTTAATCGTGAAACTGACAAATATAATTGTCAGGGAACAACCTCGTCAACTTCATTAGCAGTTATTTTTCATGTATTACAAACTGCACTCATTGAAGAGACGGGTTTTAAAAATGAGCAATTTGCCGCTATCCATCCAGGTGGAGCAGTAGGCGAAAGATTAAATAAATAAATTTTTGGAGGAAGAAAAAATGGAATTTAAAATTGTACAGAAAGAGATCGAATTACAGTCAAGAGGTTGGATCCCCACATTCCACGACATCAAGAAGGAGATCAACGAGATCGTTGAAGCATCAGGCGTAAAGAACGGAACAGTAGCAATCGTTTCACATCACACAACCTGCTCAGTTATGGTTCAGGAGTGTTCACACGATATTGATACATTTGACCTTGAGTTCTTACAGCATGATCTTCTCGACATTATGAGAAAGATGATCCCTGACTTTGCAGAGGAGCATCAGTACCGTCATCCCGGACCTATCCATGCACAGTATGGCAGATACGTTGATGAACCCGGTGATTTCTCAAGCATGAACACAGATGGTCACTTAAGAAGCTGCTTCTTCGGCAGAAGTGAAACACTTACAATTAAAGACGGTCAAGTTGACCTTGGCAGATTTGCACACATTTATTTCATTGACTGGGATCATGTTCTTGCACGTCACAGACAGGTTAACGTTACCGTTATGGGTACAACAGAAGCAGTAGAAGACAGAAAGTTCAATAACGGCGAAGTTATCGATACAAAGCATAAGTTCACCGATGAAGAAAAGGCATACGATATTCACTTTGATCTTCAGCTTCAGAGATAATAGGAGAGAACATAATGAAAACTTATAAAATTGCCGTTATTGCAGGTGATGGTATCGGTCCTGAAGTTATTGCGGAGGGTGTAAAAGTTTTAAAGAAGGTTGCTGAACTTGACGGCACATTCAATTTTGAGTTTACACATTTCCCCTGGGGTTGTGAGTACTATCTTGAAAATGGTTGTATGATGCCTGAAGACGGTATTGAAACTCTTTCAAAATTTGATGCAATTTATTTAGGTGCAGTAGGTTATCCCGGTGTTCCTGATCATATTTCACTTTGGGATCTGTTATTAAAGATCCGTCACGAATTTGATCAGTATGTTAACTTAAGACCCGTTAAGCTTCTCAAGGGCGCATATTGTCCCATTAAAGATATGGGTATTGAAGATATCAATATGACTGTTATCCGCGAAAATAGCGAAGGCGAATATGCAGGTGCCGGCGAATGGCTTAACAAAGGTAGAGAAGATGAAGTAGTTCTTCAGACCGGTGTGTTTACACGCAAAGGTTGTGAAAGAATTATCCGTTATGCCTTTGAGCTTGCTCGTTCTCAGGGAAAGAGTGTTACAAGTATTTCAAAGGGAAATGCGCTTAACTATTCAATGGTTTTCTGGGACAGTGTATTTGAAGAAGTTTCAAAAGAATATCCTGAAGTAAAAACACAGAGTCTTCTTGTTGATGCTGCATGTATGTTCTTTGTTAAAAATCCTCAGCGTTTTGAGATTGTTGTAACATCAAACCTTTTTGGTGATATTATTACGGATCTTGGTGCTGCAATTTCAGGTGGAATGGGTCTTGCTGCAGGTGCAAACATTAATCCTGAAAGAAAGTTCCCCTCAATGTTTGAGCCTGTTCACGGCAGTGCTCCTGACATAGCAGGAAAGGGTATTGCAAACCCCTTAGCATCTATTTGGTCAGTTAGCCAAATGCTTGATTTCTTTGGTCATGAAGATTGGGGAAAACGTGTTCTTGATGCTATTGAAAAACTTATGGTTGCTGACGTTAAAGAGGATCTTACACCTGATATGGGTGGTACCGGATCAACAAGTAGTGTTGGCGATGGCATTTTAAAGTATTTATAATTTTTTCACATGGGAACGGTATTATTACCGTTCCCTGAATGTGATTTTCGGGAGAAAATATGTATTTTATTAAAAATGCAAACGTTGTGCTGGAAACAGGAATTTTGTGGAACGGCAACATTATAATTGAAAATGATATTATTAAGGATGTAGGAAAGAATCTTGATAAGCCTGAAGGTGCCGAAGAAATTGATGCCAAAGGTCTGTATGTTGGACCTGGATTTGTAGATATTCATAATCATGGCGGCGATGGCACTCTTTTCTATAAAGATCCTCAAAAAGTTGCAGATTATTTTTTGAAGCGTGGAACAACGTCAATTCTTGCAACTCTTTATTATGATATGTCAAAAGATGAATTCCTCGAGGCAATAGAAATGCTTAAAGGAATAATTAATAAAGGCTCTGCAATAAAAGGCATTTATATGGAGGGACCATATATGAATCCCAAATATGGTGCAATGCCTGAAAAAAACAAATGGGCCGGTGAAATAAAGAAAGAAGATTATTTTCCTCTTATTGAGGCAGCAAAAGGCGTTGCTAAAGTTTGGAGCATAGCTCCTGAAAGAGAGGGTATTGAAAACTTTGTTTCAGATTTAAGAGAAGAAGATCCTTTTACTGTTATAAGTATCGGTCACTCAGAAGCATCACCGTTAGATGTTGAAAAAATAAAGAAATACAAAATAGGTATGCAAACACATTCGACAAATGCAACCGGACAGCCTGCAAGCAGGAAGGGAACACGTTCCTTTGGACCAGATGAAGTATGTCTTTATGATTCCGATATGTATGCCGAAATAATAAGTGATTCTGTTCCGCTTCATGTAAGTGGGAATATGCAACGCCTTATTCTTAAGGTAAAAGGAATAGACAAAGTTGTTCTGATTACTGATAGTAATGTGTGTGACGTCGTAAATCCAAATGAGGAAGAAAAACATATAACTGATCTTATGTTTGATGCTAACGGCAAACTTGCAGGAAGCAAACTTACAATGGATCAGGCTTGTAGAAATATTATGGCAAATACGCCAATAGGAATTACAGAAGCGTTTTTGCTGGCTTCAAGAAATCCTGCGCGTGTTATTGGCATGGAAAACAGTATTGGATCAATAGAAAAAGGAAAGAAAGCAGATCTTGTTTTTGTTGATCATATGTTTAATGTTGATAAAGTAATTTTTAATGGAAAAATTGTTTAAGGAGAGTTTTTATGGATAATAGTTTTAAATTTACTCCTGCTGAATGGGTTCCCTTTAAGGATCAGGAAGTAATGGAAAAATTAAGCAAAATGACTTACGAGGAACTTGAAAAACATCCTAATCCGGATGTTCATATCAAGATTCTTGATAACTATGCAACAGTTGTCCTTGCTGAAAAATTTATGGGAATTAAAGAATCTTTTGAACAGAATAAGAAGTTCTCAACGATTTTTGGAAACCCTAATCCTAACTCACATATGCCGCTTGCTGAACTTATTAACAGAAACCGCATTGACTGTAAAAACTGTGTTTTTGTTACTATGGATGAATGGGCTGATGAAGACGGTAATATTGCACCTGTAACTTATCGTTCAGGCTTTACTTATTCATTTATGAAATATTTTATCGAGAAAATCGATCCTGAACTTCGTCCTAAAGAAGAAAACGTTTTATATCCAACAACAAAGAATATAAAGTATTTTTCAGATCTTATTGATGAAAAAACCGATGGTGGTATTGATTTGTTTACTTCAGGTCCCGGTTGGGCAGGACATATTGCATTTATTGATCCATGTCCAGAACTCATTCATATTGAGGGTGACAGATTTAATTCACAGAAAGAAATTGACGAATATTTACAACAGCCTGCTCAGGTTGTAACACTTCACCCCTTGACTATTGCTCAAAACTCACTTCACGGTGTATTTGGTCAGTCCGGTGCATGTGGTTGGGTACCTCCCAAGGCTGCAACAATAGGACCAAGAGATGTTCTTCATGCTAAAAAGAGAATTGAAGGGCATGCACTTACAACCGGAGGATCATTCTCATCCTGGCAGAGAATGACTTCGCGTCTTATCACGCATGGACCGGTTTCTCCCTATGTTCCCGGCTCCATTTTTCAGGTAATGCCCACAGATATTTATCTTACAAAGGCTATTGCTGCTCCTTTTGACGTAATGGAAACAGCAGGTTATTAATTATGCGTTACCTTATCGGTCTTGATTTAGGAACAACGACAGTGAAAGCAACGGTGTATCAAGAAAATGGTACACCGATTGCTGAATATTCTTTAGAAAGAATTCTTTTAACTCCGCAAGAAGGTTATTTTGAGCAAAATGCAGATACATGGTATGAAGATTCATGTACCGTTATTAGAGAGGCAACAAAGGACCTGAAAAAAGAGGATGTTGCAGGTATTAGTATTTCATCTCAAGGGATAACTGTTGTTCCGGTTAATGGTTCTTTTAAGCCGTTGCATAATGCCATAAACTGGATGGATGTACGTCCGGTTGATTCGTGGAACGGATTACTTGAAAGTGTTGGGGTAGATTATATATTAAAGACAACGGGTTACCCGGTTTCTTATAATGTACCTAAAGC
>JAZULU010000020.1:0-1633 GCA_045603265.1 Clostridia bacterium | reverse complement strand
TTGTAAGCGCTCTCACATTCAGAACGCCGCGTCTTGCACTGTGAATTTTTTGGAAAATAGTTATTTACAAAACAAGATGCAGATAGTATAATTTTATGTACTGAAAGGAGTGTTATTTTATGGCTTTTCCAAAACGATGCGTACATCTTGATTTTCATACTTCACCTCTTGTGAAAGTTGGTGAAAATTTTTCTAAGGAGAATTTCCAGACGGCTTTAAAGGCAGGCAACCTTGA
Organism: Clostridia bacterium; assembly: GCA_045603265.1. Taxonomy (GTDB): domain Bacteria; phylum Bacillota; class Clostridia; order Christensenellales; family QALW01; genus UMGS1322. Next base: position 1,398 of record JAZULU010000020.1, on the reverse strand, counting down.
AAGTATAACGGTATTTGCAAAGTGCCACCACGGCTATTGTTATTATCCTACTGCGGTTGGTCAAATGCACCCGGGTCTTGATTTTGACTTGTTAGGTGCACAAATTGATGCCGCCCACGAAATTGGTGTAAAGGCACCGATATATATTACTGCGGGCTGGTCCCACAAGGATGCTATTGAGCATCCTGAGTGGCGTGCTCAGTTAAATGGCAAATATGCAACAACTTTTGATTTTTCAGCAGGTGAAGAATGTGTAAAACCCGAGGTTGGATGGATAAATTTGTGCCTTAATGATGGCGGATACTGTCAGCATATTTATGAACTTACCGAGGAAATCTGCAAACGCTATAAAAAAATTGACGGTCTTTTTTATGATATAGTATTTATTGGTGGTAAATGCACTTGCTCTCATTGTGTTGCGGGAATGAAAAAACTCGGCTTAGACCCCCAAAATGAGCAGGATCAGATAAAGTATTTTGAGGATCGCCACGGTGATTTTATGAATAAGTGTAACGAAATTCTTCATAAATATCATCCTGAAGCAACAGTTTTTTATAATTCAGGCGGTGCGGACCATACACGCCCTTGGCGCTTAAAATATGAATCTCATTATGAACTGGAGGATCTGCCCACTGCTTGGGGAGGCTATGATAAAATGCCTCTTCGTGCAAAATTCTTCTCAAAAACAGGTAAGGATTTTATCGGTATGACGGGAAAATTCCACCTTGCCTGGGGCGAGTTCGGCGGATATAAAACAAAGGAAGCATTAAAATACGAAGTTGCATCAATGTCCCTTTACGGTGCAGGTGCTTCCATTGGTGATCACGCGCACCCTGATGGTTTTATGGAAATGGCTACCTATGAAAATATCGGCTATGCCTATAACTATCTTGAAAAAATTACACCATACGTTTACGGAGGTAAGTCAACTGCAAAAGTTGGCATCTATCTTAGTAAAGACAAAGAGGAAAACCAAGGCCTCTCCAATATTTTAAATGAGAATCAAATTGATTACGATATTATTTTAAATAACAATTTTGAAGATTTTGAAACGGTAATTTTGCCATCGGGATGTGAATTTGATTCAGATTGTGAAGTTGCATTAAAAAAATATCTTGAAAATGGCGGTAAACTTTTGTTTATGGGCGATAGTCTTGTAAAAGAAAATAAGTTTATCGTTGACTGCGGTGCAAGATATATTGAACACAGTGCTTATGATTGCGATTATATTATGCTTAATGAAAAGCAGGAAGATATTGCAGATGCATTTATACTTTGCAACATTGCATCCCATCACGTTGAAGCAACTGACGGGACATCTTATGCAAAAATCCTTGATCCGTATTTTTCAAGAACTTACGGTCATTTCTTCGGGCATAAAAATACGCCTCAAAATAA
>JAZULU010000019.1:0-14161 GCA_045603265.1 Clostridia bacterium | reverse complement strand
AGATATCCGAAAGTGCTTTTGTACATACTGAAGAAAAAGTCTTTCTTGTATTTAAAGATAGTCGTGCAGAGGCAATCATAGATTCGTTTGGCTGGAACAAAAAGTATTATACTGACTAAAGTTTATTGCAAATAAAATTTCATAACCCCTATCAAAAATTGCGTTATAATGAATAAAAAGGTGACGATTCAGTGAAAAAACTAAACAAGATAATTTTAATAGTACTATTTTTTTTGTTGTTTGCGTGTTTCTTATCTGTAAACGTTTCGGCAAACGCGCCTATGCCGGCAGATAGGCTCACTATTAAGGTTTCAAATTTACCTGAAAATGCCGTTTATGCTGACATAATGATAAAAATTGACGAAAATGATTCAAATTATGTTGATTTTCAGCCTAATAAGTTTGCAGACCGTTATTTAAAAGCAAAACAAATTGTTGATTATAAAGAAAATGGCTTTCGAAGTTTTACTTTCCACTATAAAGAAGCAAAAGCAGATATAAAGTTAAAGATCAATTATTCTTTAAACAATAGCCATTATGTTGTGCAGTTTTGCGGTGGAGCGGAGTACAAAGAATATCTGACACAGTTTGAAGACCTGCGTAATAATTACAACAAGGTTAAAATTGCTTTGCTTGATGAAAACTTTAATATTATACATATTTCAGAAGAATTTGAACTGCCAAAAGTAAGTAATGCAATTACCTTCAGCGGTTATGTTTGGTATGATGTTAGCAATAACACTATAGAGGTAAAAAAGTGGATCAATCCTTATTTTATAATCTTTGGCGGTTTTTTCTCAATACTGATTATTTTATTATCAATAGGTGCGGAACTTTTAACAGCGCTTTTATTCGGCTTTAAGGGAAAGAAAACATTAACAATACTTATTGCAAATGCGTGCACTCAAATAGTGATGAGATTGTTATATATTGTACTGCCGTTTACTTATTTGATTGAAACAATTATTTTGGAAATTCTTGTTTATGGTGGAGAGATTCTAATTTATAAAAAATGTTTTAAAGATACGAAAGTTTCTAAGATTATTGCATATACCGTAATAGCAAATACTTTAAGTTTAATACTTGGAATATTGCTTGATTGTTACATTTTATCCTGAATATAAAAAACAGATGGTTTTTGCCATCTGTTTTTTAATATATTAAAAAGGCTATTCCTTGTAAAAGGGCAAGGTGAACGGGGTAAAAAATGTAGAAGAAATATTTTAAATTCAATTTGCCTTTTTTGCCGGAGTACAATAAAAGAATAGGTATTGCAAGTAAGGCATAAAGTTGTTTTTGTCCTGAAACACACCAAACAAGTACAAGACATATTGCAAGCATGATTACATGAAGCACGTTGTTATCGAGTTTTTGCCATGTTTCAGAAGTGCTTGATTTAGGTTTCCTGAAAAAACTTGCAAAAAGGGGCGCCATACAACCAAAGAAGCGATAGTCAACGTGAACAAATACATTTAACACATATATTGCCCCGATAACAACTACAAAAAGTAATGAAGATACAATAATGTTTTTCTTTTTAAGTATTGCGCTTTTTAAATTCTGCAGTGCGTAGATCGAAAGAATAGAAAGGGAAAAGGTTATAAGGATCCCTAAGTACATGCTTCCGTCAACGATAAAATACACTAACTGGCAAAGGGAGCCTAATAAAAAAATCGTTAGGAAATACCTAAGTTTATTTTTCGTATACTCACAGCCCTCGGCAATCATAAAAGCAAATATGGGGAAAGAAATGCGGCCTATAATGCGTAAAAGATCAATTTCAGGGAAGAAGATATATCCGATATGGTCAATTAGCATGGTTAAGGCGGCAATTATTTTTAAAGTGTTGCCGTTAATGCCGTATTTTTTTATAAAATCCATAAAAATCCTCCGCAATATTTCGGCTATATTTTAATTTACATACGAAATTTTGTCAATAAATACATAGAAAATGACGGCATGATATCAAAAAGTGTCCATCTTTTTGGGCGGTTTGACTTTTTTTGACTTTTTTTTGCCCGTTTTTGTCCATAAAAATGTTCGAAATGACTTGTATGTGATCTTTCAATATGATAAAATTATAATGTAGATTTTTATTTTTTGGAGGGTAAAATAGTTGAAAATGTTCACTGTAGTTCTCGCAATCATACTTATTACCGTTGCTATAGTACCCGTTTTATTTGTACCTATGGTTGTTCAGGCAAAGGCAGATCCTAACGGAAAGGCAGTTGCCCGCGCATTGGGTGATGAAGGAATTGTTTTATTAAAAAATGAAGACAATGCGTTGCCTCTTGAAAAGGGAGCATCTGTTGCACTTTTAGGTGAAGGACAGTATTTAAGACTTTATACTGCGGAAGACTTTAAAACAGATGAAGATACGCTGAAACTTCTTAACAGTTCAACTCATGCAACTCTTGGCGTTCAGCATGGATATGTGCCTTGGGGCGCAGGCTCGTCCCGCGCTTTGGGTGAAGGCGGTGTCGATGCAAAAATCGATCCTCTTGATGCTTTTAAAGAAGCCCATGCTAACGGCGAAATAAAACTTTATGAAGAAATCAGCAAAGGATATATTGATGCACTTGTAAACAGTAATTCCGTGGCTACTTATAAAGAATATGTGCCTGAAGAAAGCGACTATAAAAAAGCAAGCGAAAATGCTGACGTTGCTATTTGCTTTATCCGTCGTTGGGGCGGTGAATGTGTTGATTTAAAACCTAAAGATTGGAATCTTACGGAAACAGAAATTTCAATGCTTAAAAATGCAGAGAAGTATTTTAAAAAGGTAGTAGTTGTACTTAACACTCCTGCACCTATTGATACTTCCTGGGCAAAGGGCGAGATTGAGGGCATATACGTTGATGCAGCTCTTTTTGCAGGCTACGGCGGTATGCAGGGCGGACTTCCCATTTGCGATATTATTTTAGGAAGAAAAAATCCGTCAGGTAAACTTGTTACAACTTACGCAAAAACTCTTGAAGATTATCCCACAACAGATACTTTTGTAAACGATAAAAACTATCAAAAATATACTGAAGATATTTTCTTGGGTTATCGCTATTTTGAAACCTTTAACGTTGACGTAAACTACGAGTTCGGCTTCGGTCTTTCGTATACTTCTTTTGATATCTCCTTTTCTGATTTCAAGTGCGAAGATACGAAAGTATCGGTAAATGCAACTGTTAAAAATACGGGCAAAGTTGCAGGCAAGGAAGTTGTTCAGTTATATTTAAGCGCACCTCAAGGTGAACTTGGAAAGGCAAAAAAAGTTCTTTGCGCCTTTGAAAAAACAAAACTTCTTTATCCTGATGAAGCACAAACAATTTCAATAACCTTTGATCTTAAAGAATTTGCTTCTTTTGACGATATGGGCAAAACGGGAAACAAGGCAGCCTACGTTTTAGAAGCAGGCGAATATATTATTTACGGCGGAAATTCAGTTAAAAACGTTTCCGAAATAGGAAAAACGACTGTTTCAGATCTTATCGTAGTTGAACAACTTACCAATCAGACACAGACAAATCTTGATAAGCGTCTTCTTGCGGACGGAACCTACGAAGAATTTGAAAAACCTGAAAAGGCAAAGAAAGATAATTTAGAATATACAAATACAGACGGTGAAGGCAAATCAGGATATCTGCTTTTTGATGTTGGACTTGGCAAAATCACAATGGATGAGTTTGTAAATAACATGACCAACGCTGAACTTGCAACATTCTTTATTGCCCATAACGGTGCAAGAGTAGGCGCTGATAAACAAGTTGTAACCAAATACGGTTTAACTGAACTTCTTCCTATGGACGGCCCGTCAGGATTAGGCAGTGCAGGAACAAGTTTCCCCTGCGAAACGATAATCGCTTCCACTTGGAACAAAGAACTTGTTGAGGCGTTCGGACTTGTAATCGGTAAAGAAGCATTTGATAGTGATATCGATATTTGGCTTGCACCGGGAATGAATCTTCACAGAAATCCCATTGCAGGCAGAAACAGTGAATATTATTCAGAAGATCCCTATATTTCGGGAATTATGGGCATGGTAACTTCAAAAGCGGCACAGTCCATGGGAATTTCCGTATGTATCAAGCATTTTGTATGTAATGAAAAAGAAACCAACAAACTTGCTTGCGATTCCCGTGTTTCTGAACGCGCTTTGAGAGAAATTTACTTAAAACCCTTTGAAATGACAGTTAAAGACGCATCGGTAAACGGTGTTATGAGTTCTTATAATCTTGTAAACGGAACGCCTGCTTCGGCAAATTGGGGAATTCTTACGGGAATTCTTCGTGAAGAATGGGGCTTTGAAGGCTACGTTTCAGGAGACTGGAACAATAATAAAGACCATGTTGACGAAATCAACGCAGGGAACACAGTCCGCGAGCCTGCAAGTTATTGTGATATTAACGTTGTTTTAAAGGCTATTGATAAAGGTCAGATCAGCCGAGAAACTCTTGTTGAAGGCGCAAAAGACGTTCTTTACGTTATGATGCGTTCAAAGAGATTTTACGGAATGAATAAACTTTCCATTTGCGGTGAAACTCATGATTATGATGAGTTTGGCAGATGCAAAAAATGTAATACGCCCGATATGGCAAAACATGAAAACCTTGATCAGATAATAAGCGAAATTATTACTGATCCTGCACCTGAAGTTAAACCGGGTGAAACTCCCAAAAAGAATCCCTGGTTGCTTTATACAGTAATAGGTGCTCTTGGTGTTGTTGGTCTTGGCGTAGGATTGCCATTTGTAATAAAAAAATCAAAGAAAAATAAAAAGGAGGAATAAAAAATGAAAAGAAATTTCAATAAGATCTTTTCGCTGGTACTTGTATTAACACTTGTCATCGGAATTTTTGCGGGACTTACTGTTTCGGTGCAGGCAACAGGTGCCAACAATAACGGCGCAAGCGTTGCCAGAGCATTAAGTGATGAAGGTATCGTTTTACTTAAGAACGATAATAATGCTTTACCCTTAAAGCAAGGGGCAAACATTGCAATTTTCGGTGAAGGTCAGCATTCAAGACTTTACACGGCTTCTGACTTTAATGCCGACAACTCAATGGGTGTTGAAACTTTGCAGAAACAGCACGGTTATATTCCTTGGGGCGCAGGCTCATCCCGTGCAATGGGTGTTGGCGGTAAGAATGCTGCAATCGACCCTCTTGACGCATTTAATTATGCAGAAAAGATGGGCAGAATCAACGTTTATGATGCAATTTCGCAAGGATATATTGATGCACTTGAAAATTCAAATTCAGATGAATCGTTTGTTGAGTATATTCCTACGGAAGCAGATTATCAAGGTGCAGTAGATGCAGGCGTTGATACGGCAGTTGTTGTTATCAGCCGTTTTGACGGTGAATGTGTTGATCTTCCCGTTTCAGAATGGTCACTTTTTGATAGCGAAAAATCAGTTTTACAGAATGCAACAAAGTATTTTGATAAGGTTATCGTTGTTTTAAACACTCCTACACCTATTGATACTAATTGGGCATTTACAAATGATTTGGGTATTGAAGTTGACTCTGTTTTATTTGCAGGCTACGGCGGTATGCAGGGCGGCTGGGCTATTGCTGACGTTATTTTAGGTGACGTTAACCCCTCAGGTAAGCTTGTTACAACTTACGCAAAGAATCTTGAGGATTACCCCACAACGGAAACCTTTATAAATGATTCAAAGTATCAGAAGTATACTGAGGATATCTTCCTTGGCTACCGTTATTTTGAAACTTTTGACCCCACATATTCAAAGGTTAACTTTGAGTTTGGTTTCGGTCTTTCATATACCACCTTTAATATTTCAACTTCTGATTTTAAGGTTGAAAACGGTGTTGTAACGGTAAAAGCAACAGTTAAGAACACGGGCGACGTTGCAGGTAAAGAAGTTGTGCAGATGTACTTATCAGCGCCCCAAGGTGAACTTGGTAAGGCTGCAAAAGTACTTTGTGCATTTGATAAAACACAACTTTTACAACCCGGTGAAAGTGAAACACTTACACTTACCTGTGAACTTAATGACCTTGCATCTTTTGATGATTTAGGTAAAACCGGCAACAAATCTGCCTACGTTTTAGAAGCAGGCGATTATAAGTTCTACGTTGGTAATTCAGTTAAAGAAGCAGGCACACGCCTTGCAGGTACACATAATATTAATGAACTTAAAGTAGTTGAACAGTTAACCCAGCAGGCAAAAACAAACCTTGATAAGCGCTTGCTTGCTGACGGCACCTTTGAAAACCTTTCAGTTGAAGAGCCGAGCACAACTCCTGCACCTGAAGAAAACGAAGAAAAGGTACACAACATTGGTACTGCACTTCGCATTGAGGGCGAGGATTGGATGGAAAAGCCCTATTCAACAAATGCTTCGTATACCGGCTCAACTGAAAACTTCACAGGTGTTTTATATGATAAGCTTACAAACACTTGGGAAACTCACAAGGGCATAACCTTTAGCCAGGCTTATATGATAAAGAGCGTTACATATAAGGTAATTGCAGAAAAAGCAGGCGAATATAAGATTTCTGTCCGCTATGCTTCAAATAAGAATGCAGGTATACCGCAAATTTCGGTTCAGACTTCTGCTGATAACGTTACTTTCTCTGAAACAAATTCATTTACTTGCATAAAGACAGACGAACTGGGCGGTAATGCATATAACAGTTATATGGATGCTGATGATGTTGCAGTTACTCTTAGCGAGGGTATCAACTACATTAAATTTAACGTATCCGGCGCACCTAATATTGATAGTTTCCTTATTTATTATTCTGAGGCAGGTAAACCCGTGGTTGACGGCATGATTTTTGAGGCTGAAGAATACGTTGACATTGCGGTAAACGATTATATTAAAGCAAAGGCTTTTACTGAAGGCTGGTACTATAACGGCACTGAAACAACTGCTTATAGCCAGACAGCTGTTGAATCAATGTGGCCCAGCGGTTCATATATTACCTTAAAGGTTAACGTTACCGAAACGGGACGCTATAAGATGATGGCACGTTGTGCATCAACTGCCGCAAGCGGACTTGACGTTTTAACTTCAACTGACGGCACTACCTTTACTAACCCCGCAACGTTAGCAAATATCGTAGTTCCTGAAGATACGCGTGTGACTGTAGGTAAAACGGGTTACAACTGTTATGTTGATTTTGAAGTTGAAGGTTACGTTTATTTAAGAAAAGGCACAAACTATATTAAGCTTGCAAAGGGTACTGCAACGGCTTGTAACATCGACCTTTTCACTTTGGAAAAAGTATATCCCACAACCGTTGTTGAAACGGAAGAGTATGATACCATAGAGTCAACTCAGGCAAAGACTGTTGATGAAAATAAGAGCGGTAAACTTTATAATGAAGAAACGGGCACGTGGGATGCTTATACTTCATCAAACCTTGCAAACGGCTGGGCAACTAAAGAAGCAACCTATACGGTTTATATTGAAAATCCCGGTGAATATACTTTCAATGCAATTTGCGCAAGTAATAACGGCAGAACAGGTAAAGTACATATTGCATCAAGCGTAGATAACTTTACCAAAAAAGCAACCGTTGAGGTTACTGATACCACAACGGGAAGCGGAAGCACTTATTATGGATACAAGAGATTTTCTGCAACGGATACCTTTACACTTGAAAAAGGTCTTAACGTTCTTAAACTTACCTTCTCGGGTACTGCACCAAACGTTGATAAGTTTACGTTGGTAAGAACGGGCGATACTCCCGTTAAACCCTTAAAGGACGTTATTTCAGGTGCAATCACCTTAGATGATTTTGTTGAGCAGATGTCAAATGAGGAACTTGCAACATTCTTCGTTTCCTATCCCGGTCTTAACTTCGGCGGAAGTGATGACGTTAACGCTAAGTACGGCTTCTCACGAGTTGCAGTATCTGACGGACCTTCAGGTATCGGTTCAAGAGCAACAAGCTTCCCCTGCGAAACGATTATTGCATGTACCTGGAACACAGACCTTGTTGAAGCCTTCGGCAGAGTTATGGGCGCTGAACTTTACGATAACGATATCGAAGTCTGGCTTGCGCCCGGTGTAAACCTCCACCGAAATCCGCTTTCAGGCAGAAACTCTGAATATTATTCAGAAGATCCCTTTATTTCAGGCATTATGGCTGTAACAACCATTAAAGCGGTTCAGCGTTACGGCGTAAGCGTATGTATTAAGCACTTTGTATGTAACGAAAAGGAAGCAAACAAACTTGCACAGGATGTTCAGGTTTCCGAGCGCGCTTTAAGAGAAATCTACTTAAAGCCCTTTGAAATGGCAGTTAAAGACGGCAAGGCGCAGGGTATAATGTCATCATACAACCTTGTAAACGGCGTTGCAATGAACGAAAACAAGGATATTTTAACTAACATTCTTCGTGGTGAATGGGGATATCAGTATTATATTTCAGGCGACTGGAACAATAATAAGGATATGGTTAAGGAAATCAACGCAGGTCACGGCGTGCGCGAGCCTTATACATATTGCGATATTGATGTCGTTATTGCGGCAATCAACGAAAGCAAAATCGAAAGAGAAACCTTGCTTACAGGCGCAAAGTATGAACTTAATACTCTTATGCGCGGTAAACGTAATTATTCAAAATGGACAAAGGCAATCTGTAACGGAAATCATACTTTTGTTAACGACGTATGCTCAAAGTGCCACGCACCTAACCCGCAGGTATTTACTTCTCTTGATTCAACAGTAGATTCCCTTGTTGATAATATGACCAAAAACGTAGGATTAAAAATGACTGTTCTTGAAAGTTCAATTACAACACCTGCAAACACCATTATTAATGCAACCGGTCACTTCACAAACAAAATAAATGCTCTTAACAGTGATAAAACAAAGGCAGAAATTACTATCAACAATACGATGGCTTCAAGGGCTGACGTAAAAGTTAAGTTGGGTGTATATATTTCTGACAGCAAGTGGACCCGTGTAACCACTAATGACGCCCAATATTCTTATTCGGGTGATGACGGCATTTATAAGAATGGCGAATGGCTTACCATTCCTTATGGCTGTACAGCAACACTCTGGTTTGATTTATCAGACAGTAAGTATGATACCTTTACGGGGGCTGATAGGGAATATTCAAGAAGCGAATATGCTACCATTATGTATTTTGCTGCACCTAATGCCCAGGCAGGTGATAGTTTGTACTTAAAGGGTGAGAATGTTTCAACTACAACAACGTCGACAATCGGCACAACAATTGAAAATGTTAGTACAAATATTGCGTTTAACAACCTTGGTGAATATAAGGTTGAAGCACGCCTTGAAGGTGATTACGGTGCGGTGCTTGATACCAAACTTCTTGAAGATGCAGGCTTAAAGGTAACCAACGGTAAATTCTACGATGGTAAAGTTGATGCTGATTATATCTTAAAAGCAACTGACAATGAAGATTATATCTTCGTTGGTTGGTATGATAAGGATAATAAACTTGTAAGCACGGAAAAACTTGTTCCTTACAATACGTTGGAAGTACCTAAAGGCATCAATACGCTTTATGCACACTATATTATTAAGGATGCAAAGGTTTCTACAAACACCATTAAGGGCGCAACGCTTAACCTTGGTGAAAGTCTGACACTTGATTACTATGCCGATCTTGATGAAGATCATGCTTCTGCAGTTCTTAACGTTACAAGAAACGGTCAGACAGTAACACTTCAGGGCAAAAAAGATGCAAGCGGTATGTATAAGTTCTCATATATGGGCATTACTCCCCAGTGTATGACAGATATTATTAAGGCTGAACTTGTTTATAACAATGAAGTTATTTTCACTAAAGACAATTATTCAGTTAAGGCTTATGCTGAAAGCCAGATGTCAAAGACGGCAGAGCAGATTGGCATCAGCGAAAGCAAGTACATTGCACTTAAAACTCTTCTTTCTGATATGCTTATCTATGGCGATAACGCCCAGATAAACAGAGGCTATAAGACGGAAGATCTTGCATCAACGGGCGTTTCATGGCTTGCTCCCTCAACGTTCAGTGCACCTACGGGTGTTAAGAACGTTACGGGCAATACTGATGAAAATAACAAAGTTCTTGGTCTTGGCGTAAACGTTGGTAACGTAAATAAAATTTACTTCCGCGTAAACGTAACAGATGCAATCATCTATGTTGACGGTGTTGAAATGACTCCCGATGAAAATAATAAGGTATATACCGATGCTATTAAGGCAACTCAATATGCAGACGTTCATACGATTGAGATCGTTAAGGGCGAAGAAGTTATTTCAAAGATCGAATATAACGTAAATGCTTATATTGTGGCAAAACACGAAAGCGCAAATGTTGGCTCGATCGTAAAAGCACTTAATAATTACGGTGCATCTGCAAACAATTACAAAGCAGCAAAATAAAAAAGAAAATCAGTGAGAATATTCTCACTGATTTTTTTTATATTTAGTTGGCGATATTCCAAAATGCTTTTTAAAGACTTTTGAAAAATAGTTGTAATCGGGGATGCCGCATTGTATAGCGATCTCATTTACATGAAGGTTTGTAGTTTTTAGAAGTTTACAGGCGATATCAAGCCGTTTTTTCTTTATGAATTCAGCGGGTGTTTTGTCAAAATACTTTTTAAAAATAGAATATAACTCGTTACGGGAAAGGCGAAACTCAAGGCATAACTGTTTTGCGGAAATATCACGGGAAATATTTTTCAGTATGTAATCGTTAAGCCTGAAATCGATACTGTCAGTTTCTTCAATAAGACCTTTAAGATATTCATAACCCGTACAAGCATCAAGTATGCGCATGGAAGCCGATATTTTCTCAAAAGGAATAACGGGCAATTTGTTATATTCTTCAAGAAAAGCATTGTTCATTTTAGGCGCGTTTTTTGTTCTGATCTGACCGATTGCAATGTAACCGATGATCTTTTCGCTGATGATGATAGGGGAAATACATTCTATCAATCCGGCATGACAAGTATATGTATGTTGTTTGTGCGTTTTTTTGCAGGTTTCAAAAGCACATCTGTCACATTCTTGGCATTTTGCTTTTAAAAGAGGATCTTTTCTTATAAGTTTACAGAATCCGGAATGCTTTTCAGGATAATAACAAAGTTCATTTTCATTTTTATCGTATATGCAGATCTTGATTCCCGTAAGGCTATAAAAGTCCTTTAAAAGCTCCTGCATTTTTTCTAAATCATAAGAAGCCATAAAATTAGTATCCTTTGGGACGATTTTCACATATTTTTAAACATATTCTACTATAATTTTTTTTCAAAGTCAAATAAAATAAACTTGAGGTGATTTTAAAATGAAGCTTTTAAGCATCGATATAGGCTCAACGGGTTGCAAATGTCAACTTTTCAATGAGCAAGGTGATATTCTTGAGTATATTTTCAGGGAATATGAACTTAAAAACATTGATAAAGAAATTTATGTCGATATCCATGCAATAGTAGAAAACCTTAAAGGCATGATTGCTGAGGTCGCCCAAAAGCAAGAATTTGATTCGGTGGCAATATCCTCTTTCGGTGAATCTTTCGTTTTGCTTGATGAAAATGATAATGTGCTTTTTTTGCCTATGATATACACCGATCCAAGGGGCGAAAAGGAAGCGGAGGAATTGTTTAAAATCTTTGGTGAAGAAAAACTGTTTTCTATAACGGGCGTAATGCCTCAAAGTATGTTTTCAATAAGCAAACTTTTGTGGATAAGAAACAACGAGCCTGAAATATTCAAAAAAGGCAGAAAAGTTATGCTTATCTGCGATTATCTTGGCTACGTTTTAACGGGCAAAGCGGTAATTGATTATTCACTTGCTTCACGCACAGGCGTTTTTGACGTTGAAAAAAAGTGCTTTTCAAAAGAACTTCTTGATAAACTTGAAATAGATATAAATATGTTCTCAACACCTGCCCTTGCAGGCGAAGTTGTTGGAAGTTTCTTGCCTGAAATAAAAAAAGAACTTAATATAAAAAATGATTGCAAACTCATTTTAGGTGCTCACGACCAAGTATGTACGGCAGTGGGCGCAGGCGTGCTTTCTGCAGGTGATGCGGTTGACGGTTTAGGCACTGTTGAATGTATAACCACCGTATTTGATAAAAAACCTGACGATATTTCTATGGGAAAAATGGGTTACCCATGTGTACCTTTTGCCATTGACGGACTTTACTGCACATATATCTTGAATCTTTCTTGCGGATCTGTTGTAAATTGGGTGCGCAAGACAATAATGCACAATTATAAAGGTGATGAAAAAGACTTTTTCTCATACATCGAAAAAAATATTAAAGATGAGCCAAGCGGAGTTCTGGTTCTCCCATATTTTGGCGGTGCATCAACACCTTATCAGAATATAAATGCAAAGGGTGTTATTGTAGGCCTTGACGGACAAACCGATGACAGCACGCTTTACCGTGCCGTTTTAGAGGGAACGGCAATGGAAATGAAGTTGAATGCAGATACGGTACTTCCTTTTGGCGTAAACATAAATGGGGTAACGGCAACCGGCGGCGGTGCTAACTCAAAAAAATGGCTTCAAATAAAAGCGGATATACAGAATATTCCCATAAAAGCGCTTCGCTCAGGTGAAGGAGGGCTTTGCGGTTGTGCCATGTTCCAGGCGGTGGCAATGGGGGCTGTAAAAGACCTTTTTGAAGCAAAAGAAATCTTTGTTCAATATAAAGATGAATTTGTGCCTAAAGATTATAAAAAATATCAGGCACAATACGAAAAATATAAGAAGTTATATCCTACTGTAAAGGAGTTGTTTTAGTGAAATTTGAAGATTATTTCAGCGTAAAAACACAGTACGGCAATTTTAGCGGAGAGGCAGTCTTTACAGATGACGGTTTTAAGTGCGGAGATCTTCTTTTTACGGTAAATGAGAAAAAAGAAGACGAAATATATATTCGCAAGGACACCGTTAAAAATACGGGCAGTGAACCCATAACTCTTTACGAAGTTCTTTCGCGTTTTAAGTTTAACGGTGGCGAATACGAGGTTTATACCCAGTACAGTCAATGGTGTATGGAATCTGTAGGAAAATGGGACGAACTTAATTCCGGAATTTTTTACAGAAACCACGAAACAAGAAATAACGTTGGCTCAAATCCGTTTTTTGCACTATATAATTTGCAAAATCAACGCGGAAAGGCGTTCCATATTATAGTCGACGGTTTGTGGCAATATGCAATTTACCGTGATTTTATTCAGGGACCTCATCATCGCATAGTTGTAGTTGAAGCAGGATATGACAATTTTGCTTACGATTTACAACCCGGTGAAACTTTAGAGCTTCCCGTGATTTTGTACTATGATTTCAAAAATAAAATCGACCTTGACGCATATAAATTACATAACTTTGTAAATAAAAGGCACAATGCGCGTTTGCCGGTTATATATAACACCTGGATGGGCGCGTTTGATAATATCAGCACCGATATTCTTATGCCTCAGCTTGAAAAAGCAAAATATATCGGGTGCGAATATTTCGTTATCGATGCAGGCTGGTTTGGTGAAAAATATAAATGGTTTAATTCCGTTGGTGATTGGAAAGAGGCAGAAAATTTCCAAATGTGCGGTAAAATGAAAGATTTTGCCGATATTGTTCGTTCTTACGGTTTGAAATTCGGTTTGTGGTTTGAGATCGAGCGCGCATCACTTTCAAGTAACGTTGTGAAAGAGCATCCCAATTATTATATTATTCAAAACGGACAAGCCTTTGTTAATTTTGCTGATAAAGAAGCGCGTGATTATATTTTCGGTGTTGTAAGTGAGAATATAAGAAAGTATAATATTGAGTTTATAAAGTTTGATTTTAACGCTTCTCTTACAAACGATAAAACAAACAGAGCCTTCATTGACTATTTTAAAGGCTATCGCCAATTTATTAAAAATATCAGACGTGAATTTCCTGATATCTACCTTGAAAACTGTTCTTCAGGCGGTATGAGAATGAGTTTGTCGTCTTTACGCGATTTTGACAGTTTTTGGATAAGTGATAACCATAGCGTTAACGCGCAGATTGAAATTTATAAAAACACGCTTTTAAGGCTTCCTGCGTCTTGTATGGAAAAATGGGTAACTGTTGGCAGTCTTGATGGTATTTTTAATGATAGGAAAACTATCGTTGCTTCCGGTGATGCGGGTTGGGGCTTTACCGAAGGTGTAAAGGACAATACTTTAAAG
>JAZULU010000018.1:0-2518 GCA_045603265.1 Clostridia bacterium | reverse complement strand
TCCCATACACCAAATAACGATAAGGGCGGTTATTGTTACCAACGTATCAATAGTTATGCCGTAGAACATAGGCTTAAGACCTGCTTTTCTGAAATCGGTTATGCTTGTATTAAGACCTATTGCGCCAAGTGCCGTTACCATAAGAAATTTGCTTGTGCCTTTTATAACAGTTGAAATATTTGCAGGTATTGTTATTACGCTATTAAAAATTGCAAGCAATAAAAATCCGCATATAAACCAGGGAATAATTTTTATTAAGTTGACTTTCCCCCCATTATTCTGCGCTTTAAGTTCTTTCTGCTTTGCGCGAGTGCCTATATATGCAAAAACAAGCACTGTTGGAATTATGGCAATAGTTCTCGTAAGTTTTACCATTGTTGCAAAATCGCCTGCGGCTTCAGAGAAAGCGTAGCCTGATGCAACAACGCTGGCAGTATCGTTTACGGAAGTTCCTGCCCAGATACCGTAAGCCATATCGTTCATGCCAAGCCAAGTGCCCATAAGCGGATATAATGCGACCATCACCATATCAAATATAAATGTGGAAGATAGTGCAAAGGCAACGTCCTTATCGTCAGCATCTATTACGGGCGCAATAGCCGCAACGGCAGAGCCGCCGCAAATGCCCGTTCCTGCAGAAATAAGATTGCTTAATTTCCAGTTAAGGCCGAACAACTTGCGTATAAAATAACCACCGCCAAAGCACATTGCAAAGGTAAATATCATTACGAAGAAAGTCATCTGACCAACCTCAACAATGGTTTTTATTGATAATGATGCACCTAAAAGAATAATCGCAACTTTCAGTATTTTTTTAGATACAAACTTAAGTGACGGTTTTATCCACGCAGGATGAAAAAAACTATTTATTATGGTGCCCATAAATAATGCAATAATTGATGCACCCAACAAATCGCCGGGAATCAATATTTCAAGTCCTATAGCCATGCCTGCAACTGCGAAGCATATTGCAACACCTAATATAAACGTACCGTATTTTTTTGCTTTTGTTTCCATAATATATCTCCTCTAAGTTTGTTCGTAAATATTATACCATAAACTTTTTTAATTGCAATAAAAAAACGGCTTAAAAAAAGCCGTTCTAAAATATTATATTATCGGTGCAATATAACCTTTTTCTTCAAGAGCCTTTTTTATCAGATTTAATACATTTTCAGAATCAGCGCGCACAGTGTGATAATGATACCCACCCGTAATATTCATAAGTTCTGAAGATTTTCCGCTTCTTACACCTTCAATAAACTGTTTAACATGAAGACGAGAAAATATATTCAACGGTGCAATCATCTTACCATACACCTTATGCCATACATAAACGTTTACAACCGTTCCGCCAAGATCTACGATTGTATTAAGTTCGTCTTCAGTTTGCTCAGTCGTATGGTAGAGTTTGAACACACACTCTTTAAGAGGTGATTTTTGAATAACGTAGCCGTTGTGAGTAGAAAGAATATCATAACCTTCATTTTTTAACGCAGCAATATCCTGCACAATAATCTGACGCGATACACCAAATTCATTTGACAGCACCGTACCCGAAATCGCTTCATTTGCCGATAATAGTCGATTTGCAATATTTTTTCTTCTGTCAGCCGCTTTCATAAACTTACTCCTTTAAATTGCATGCAAATTTTTAAGAGAAAGATCCAATATTGGTGAAGAATGTGTAAGTGCACCGCTTGAAATATAGTCCACGCCAATATCTATAAGTTTTAACACGTTTTCTTTGGTAACGTTTCCGCTACACTCTGTTTCAGCCTTACCACCGCATAATTTTACTGCTTCCTTCATATCTTCAACACTCATATTATCAAGCATAATAATATCTGCACCTGCTTCAAGTGCTTCTTTAAGCATCTGTAAATTTTCAACCTCAACCTCTATCTTGCGTACAAAAGGCGCATATTCCTTTGCCATTTTAACCGCTTCCTTTACTCCGCCTGCCGCACCGATATGGTTATCCTTTAAAAGAATTCCGTCGCTGAGGTTAAGACGATGATTATAACCTCCCCCTATCTTAACCGCATACTTTTCAAAAATTCGCATACCGGGAGTGGTTTTTCTGGTATCAAGAAGTTTTGTTTTGCTACCTTTAAGCATTTCTGCTATTGTTCGGGTATAGGTTGCGATACCGCTCATACGTTGAAGATAATTTAATGCCGTTCTCTCTCCTGAAAGCAATACTCTGATATCACCTTTTATAACACCTAACTTCTGCCCCTTCGTTACTCTGTCGCCATCTACACAATTAAAGGTTATTTCTGTTTTTTCATCAAGCAATTCAAAGACGCGCTTGAACACATCAAGTCCTGCTATAACACCGTCTTCTTTACAGATAAGTTCCACTTGGCCAAGTTGATAATGAGGCATTACAGAATTCGTCGTAATATCCTCACTTGTAATATCCTCTTTAAGTGCTGCAAGAATCAAATCATCCGCGTTAAGTTTCATTGTAATATTATTCATGGCTGTTTTTCTCCTTTTCGATTGCTTTTAA
>JAZULU010000017.1:0-3970 GCA_045603265.1 Clostridia bacterium | reverse complement strand
TATTTATATTTAGTTTAGAACAAAATTTATGTATATTATAGCAATATTTATATTGAATTTATTTTTAAATAATGATATAATAACACGTGATTTGTTCATTAGGAGGAAATTTCAATGATAAAAAGACATGAACATAACGTTGATTTTTGTGTAGTCGGTGGCGGACTTGCCGGAATGTGTGCTGCAATCCAGGCAGCAAGAAAGGGCAAAAAGGTTGCTCTTGTCCATGAAAGACCTGTTCTTGGTGGAAACGCATCAAGTGAAATTCGTATGTGGGTTTGTGGCGCGCAAGGCTCAAATGACCGTGAAACCGGCATTATTGAAGAAATAAACCTTGAATGTCTTTATAGAAATCCATATAAAAATTATTCAGTTTGGGATAGTATTCTCTATGGTAAAGTAATTGCCGAGCCTAATATTACCCTTTTGTTAAATACATCTGTTTGCGATGTTGATATGGAAGGATCAAAAATTAAAACAGTTGTTGCTTGGCAGATGACAACTCAGTCATGGCACTATATTCAAGCAAAATTTTATTCTGATTGCTCAGGCGATAGCATCCTTGCACCTTTAACTCATGCGGAATATCGCCTTGGCAGAGAAGCAGCAGATGAATTTGGTGAAATAGTTTCGGTAACCGAAAAAGATGATAAAACAATGGGATTAAGTTGTCTTATGCAGGCAAGAAAAATGGATGAAGATATTGAATTCATCGCGCCTGAATGGGCAACAAAATTAACTGATGAAGATATTAAACGCCGTACTCCCAACATGGAAAGTACTTATGAGAATTTCTGGTATCTTGAACTTGGCGGTGACAGAGATACTATAGGTGATACTGAAAAACTTCGTGATGAACTTGTTGCGCTTGCTTTAGGATATTGGGATTACTTTAAAAATAGCGGAAAATTTGATTCAGCAAAGTGGCAACTTGAATTTTTGGGATTTTTACCCGGAAAGCGTGAATCGCGCAGAATGATTGGTCCACATATTCTCACACAGCCTGAAACGATCGCAGGTGGTCATTTTAAGGATGTTGTTGCTTACGGCGGTTGGCCTCTTGATGATCACGATCCAAATGGTTTCTATTTTAAAGGAAGAGGAACAAATATGGGTGAGAGCCAGCTTAAAGGTATTTATGGCATTCCGTATCGTTCATTATATTCAGCAAATATTGAAAATCTTTTCTTTGCGGGAAGAAATATAAGCGCAACTCATGCAGCGATGAGTTCTTCGCGCGTAATGATGACTTGTGCAATATTAGGTCAGGCTGTTGGTGAAGCCGCTGCAGTTGCTGTTGAATATGACACAACACCTCAAGGTGTGTATGATTTCTATATTGAAGAAGTACAACAGAATCTAATGCGCTCAGACTGTTTTATCCCTTATCTTGTTCGTGAGGTTGGTAAGCCTACAAAGATCGGTCATTTATCCGGTTGTGAAAACGTAGAAAATCTTAAAAACGGACTCGATAGAAACAATTCGTTATATGGCGATAAAGAAAATGGTGCTTTTGTTAATCTTGATTCCAAGATTACTTATAGTTTCGATGAGCCCCAGTATGTAGAAATTGCTCACATTGTTTTTGATAGTGATCTTGATAGAGTTACTGTTCCCGGTGACGAATCTGAACGTTATCATAGTATGCGTTGTAATATTTTTAAAGATTCTCCCAAAATGCACTTGCCAAAAACCCTGGTTAAAGATTATACTATAGAGTGTGTGTTAGCAGACGGAACAACAAAAAATATAGATGTTTTAAATAATATCAAAAGAATGAACGAAGTAGTTATCGATTCTCTTGTTAAAGAAATATCTCTTATTCCAAAATCTCTTTGGGGAGATATTGAGAAAGTACACATTTTCTCTTTTGATCTTTATTGATTGGAGTTTTTATGCAGGAAAATCCTATAGGTTTTTTTGACTCGGGAGTGGGCGGGCTTTCTGTATTGAAATATGCGCTTCAATACATGCCTGAAGAAAATTACATATACTTTGGGGATTCGCTTAACGCACCCTATGGGACAAAAAGCAAGGATGAAGTTTTTACTTTAACTGAAAAGGGGATAACAAACCTTATTTCTCAAGGTGTAAAAGCAGTGGTCGTTGCTTGTAATACTGCTACAAGTATTGCAGTTGACGAATTACGAAAAAAAATCGATATTCCCATAATAAGTATGGAACCTGCAATAAAGCCTGCTCTTGAAAAAACAAAAGGAAAGGTACTTTTGTTGGCAACAAGTGTTACGGTTGCGTCACTTAGAGTTAATAAACTTATCGAAAAATACGATAAAGAAAATCGTGTTATAAAAGTTCCGTGTGAAAAACTTGCTAAAAAAATTGAAGAAGCAGTTTTTTCTAAGTCGGACATAGATCTTTATCTGCAAGAACTTTTGTTACCATATCTAAATTGTAATATTACTGCTATTGTTCTTGGTTGTACACATTATCCTTTTGTTTCTGATAAAATTAAAAACATTATAGGAAATAATGTTTGTATTTTTGATGGTATTGAAGGAACAGTAACACACCTTAAAGATATTCTTGTTGAAAAAAATATAAAAAATTATTCATGTAAAAAGGGATCTGTCCAAATTCAGAGTTCATTAAAAGGTGAAAAAACTCTTGAACTTTATAACAAATTACTTTGCGGAGGTATTTTATGAGATGTATGTTTTGCGGTTGTCTTGATAGCAGGGTGCTTGATTCACGACCAACTGAAGAAGGAAGTGTTATTCGCAGACGTAGAGAGTGTCCTGAATGTGGCAAGCGTTTTACAACTTATGAAAAAATTGAGTCAGCACCGGTTATGGTTGTAAAGAAAGATGGAAGCCGTCAACTTTTTGAAATTGACAAGGTTCGCAGAGGAATTGTGAAAGCGTGTGAAAAGTGCAAGGTTTCCGTTGATCAGATTGAACATGTTGTAAATGAAATAGATAGACAGGTACACAGTTCTCTTGAGCATGAAATCAGTTCAATAGAAATCGGTGAGATCATTATGGATAAACTTATGCAACTTGACCAAGTTGCTTACGTTCGCTTTGCATCGGTTTATCGTGAGTTTAAAGATATTGATTCATTTATGAAAGAACTCAGTACCTTATTAAAACAAAACAAAGAAAACGGAAAATAACAAAGAAGCGCATTATTGCGCTTCTTTTATTTTGTATAAAGTATCAATATATATTTTATCTTTACTGTTTTTTAAAATTTCTACCATTTCATCAAAAGAATAAAATTTAATTTGCTCAACTTCTTCTTTTTGAATTATACAATCTTTTTCTAAAAAATCAAGTTCGAGCAAAAATATATCAAGCAGAACTGAATTGTGATATATTTCATGGAAGAATAGGGTATACTGCTCTTTTTTTGTATCTAAACCCAGTTCTTCCTTTACTTCGCGCATGGCTGCTTCAATACCAGATTCGCCTGATTGAACTTTTCCACAGGTTGCGTCCCATTGACCGGGATAATATTTTTTTGTTAATGCGCGCTGCTGAAGAAGATATTTACTTTCTTTATTTCTGATTATTATATGAACAAGAAAACTATATTCTCCGTCTTTTAGTTTTATTCCTTCGTGAAAAGTTCTGCCGGTTGGTGTAAGATTTTTATCATATATATCCCAAATTTCCATTATCCGAAAACCTCACATGCTGCAATAAGTTTTAAAAGATTTTTATCAAAATTATTTTTACCGTAGCAATCAAAAAATCTTTCGGTAAATTTATTTGTTTTTAAATTGAAATTAAGCGTCCATGCACCCCAAAATAAATCAATATGCTTATCTCCGACGCCTGAATTACCGAGATCAATAAATGACGTAAATTTATAGTTTTCAAGCATTATATTTGGAAGACAATAATCACCATGAATTAAAGTATCATTTTTTAAAAGATGTTTATTATTGATAATTTCATTCCATGCTTCATCAGCAGAAGTATATCCCCAGTTATCAGGAAAAAGAGAA
>JAZULU010000016.1:0-11379 GCA_045603265.1 Clostridia bacterium | reverse complement strand
TTCAGGATAACTGTATTTAACAGAAAAATTCTTTACTGTTTCTTGAGGATACTCAATATTTTCTTTATTACGCGAAATATTGCGTAATACACCATTAATGTATCCTTTAAGCATCCCTTTGCCTATCTGCTGAGCAATATCAACACTCGTTGTTACAGCGGCACTATCAGGCACTCTATCCATATAAAGAATTTGATAAATTCCCATTCTTAATATCGTTCTGATTTTGGAATTTATTTTTCCTTTTGCAAAAACAGAAATAATATAATCTATATTTATGAGCTTATCAAGCACGCCATAAACAATAGCAGAAACAAAAGCTCGATCACGTTGATTTAAGTCGTCAAGTGATTTTTTTAATGTAAGATTTGAATATTTTTTATTTTGTATAATATCATCAAGCAAATAAAACGCCCGAAGTCTTACAACATCATTACTCATCTGTAAATTTATCAGCTTTCAAATTATTTCCAACAAAGAAAGTTTTCGAATCCATTGCCTTTTTCCCCGGCAATTGGAGCGTATTAATCAAAATAGCACCGTCGCCCGTCGAAACTTTCAAACCATTTTTACTATCAGCACAAATAATAGTACCGGGTGTAAAATCAGATTTTTCATCTAAAACAGTGACAGAATATATTTTTAAAATATCATCACCGCATTTAGCCCAAGCAACAGGCCAGGGATTCATTCCACGAACAAGATTCTTAATTTCTGAAGATTTTTTTGAAAAATCAATACGTCCCATTGATTTTTCAAGCATGGGAAAATGCGTTGCTTCTTCATGATTTTGTGGTGTTCTTTTTATCTTTCCGTTTTCAAATAATTTTAACGTTTCAATCAACGCATCAGCGCCTAATATAGAAAGACGATCAAACAATTCACCTGCTGTTTCATCTTCACCAATACTAAGTTCTTTTTTTAAAATTATATCACCACAATCAACGCCAACGTCCGTATACATTGTAGTTATACCGGTTATTTTTTCACCATTAATAACCGCCCACTGAATTGGCGAAGATCCCCTGTATTTAGGCAATAGCGATCCGTGTACGTTTATACAACCAAGAGGGGCTGATTCAAGATTTTCTTTAGATAATATCTGTCCAAAGGCGGCAGTTATCATAAGATCGGGTTTTAATTCTTTTAAAATTTTTGCATTTTCCTCAGTTCTAATTTTTTCAGGTTGATAAACCGGAATATTTTGGGATAATGCATACTCTTTCACGGGAGAAAATTGCACTTTATTCCCCCGTCCCTTTGGTCTGTCAGGTTGAGTAAAAACCGCTTTAATATTATATCCATTTTCAATTAAGGCTTTTAATGAAGGTACAGCAAAATCAGGTGTACCAAGAAAAACTATATCAATCATCTCTACCACATCCGGTTGCTTTATCAGTGAATAAAATTCCGTCAAGATGATCTGTTTCATGACAGAAAATAGTTGCAACAAAATCTTGTGCTTTATATTCCATTAAGTTACCATCACGATCAAACCCCTGAACAGTAACTTTTTTAGGTCTGTCAACATGTCCGCGTACACCGGGAACACTAAGGCATCCTTCAAGACTATCCTGATGGCCACTTTGTTTAACAATAACGGGGTTTATAAGTTCAAGGATTTCATCACCTGTATCAACAATAATTACTCTGCGAAGTATCCCTACTTGAGGTGCCGCAAGACCAACACCTTGAGCAACTGCAAGCGTTTCTTTCATATCATCAAGAAGAGTTATGATTTTATCGTCAATCGTTTCAACTTCTCTACACTTTTTTCTTAAAAGAGGTTCAGTATCTTTTAAAATATTTCTTATTGCCATATAATTTCACCTCAAAATAAATTAACTGGATTAATTTGTATATCACAAAATAAATCTTTTGTTGCAATTCCGTTTATTGCATCAAAAATTTTATCAACAACTTTATCTATGCCATCAAATTCTTTAAATTTTATAAGTATCTGATGTCTATACATCTCTTGAATCCTTCCGATAGGCGCTTGTGAACGCTCAGAATAGATAATTTTATCCTTAAAAGGAACTAGGAACTCTCTTATCTTATCGTAAGCTTTAAGTGACCCGTCATATGCCTTTTCTGCATTTTCAGAAACATATAGAATCCTAATAATTCTTGAAAATGGCGGATACCACATAGCCTTTCGTTGTTCGATTTCTTTTTCAAAGAATGCTTTATAATCATGATTCTTAGCACATTCAATAACAAAATGCTGCGGCGAATAGGTTTGTACAACAACTTTTCCAGGTTGATCTGCCCTTCCCGATCTTCCTGAAACCTGCGTTATTAAAGAAAAGGTTCTTTCGCGGCTTTTATAATCAGGCATTCTAAGCATACCATCTGCCGCAACAACACCAACAAGTGTTACGTTTGGAAAATCATGGCCTTTAGCAATCATTTGTGTTCCTATCAGAGCACTTGCACTACCATCTGAAAGTTGTTTTAACAGATGATAATGAGCATCTTTTCCTCTTGTTGTGTCAACATCCATTCGAATTGTTTTTTTATCAGGAAAAAGTTTTAAAAACTCTTCTTCAACCTTTTGTGTGCCTGCACCAAATTGTTTAATAAACTTACTTCCGCATGAAGGACAAACCTTAGGCATCGGAATTTCATATCCGCAATAATGGCATCGAAGTTTATCTACATGATTATGATACGTCAAAGACACATCGCAATTTTCGCATGAAATAGTTTCACCGCATGCGCGACACATTACGAAACTTGAATAACCCCGCCTATTCAAAAACAGCATAATTTGCTGATTTTTAATAAGACAATCACACATTCCCAAATAAAGTTTTTCGGAAAAAATAGTTCTGTTTCCCTTTGAAAACTCATCAGACATATCAACAACATCAACCGGTGGCATTTCATGTCCATTGGCACGCATCGGCATTTCTAAAAGTTTAAAATCGCCGCAACGCATCTTATAGTATCTCGTTACTGACGGAGTTGCGCTACCTAATATAACTGGACACTTATTATATTCACCACGTTTTAATGCCACTTCAATAGCATCATAGCGAGGATGTGTTTCAGAAATATAAGAACTTTCATGTTCTTCATCAACGATAATAATTCCAATATTTTTTATTGGAGCAAAAATTGCTGATCTTGCACCGATTACAATATGTGCTTCACCTGATAAAATGCGTTTCCATTCATCAAATTTTTCACCGGCACCAAGTGCACTGTGAAGAATTGCGACGCCATCACCTAACTTTTTTCTAAAATTAAGAACCATTTGCGGTGTAAGAGAAATTTCAGGAACAAGAACTATTGCTGTTTTTCCTGTTTCAACAATTTTATTTATTGCTTGCATGTAAACTTCGGTTTTTCCGCTACCGGTGACACCATGAAGCAAGAAAGGAACATATGTGTTCTGCACATTTAGTATTGTCTCTAATACTTCTTTTTGCTTAAGATTCAGTTGAAGCCAAGGTGAACGTTCAGGAGCAATATCAAGATACGGCGATCTGACCGATTCCTGGCTATATACCTCAACTACTCCTTCAACAATAAGTTTTTTTAATGGTTCATAGCAATTTCCGACAATATGATTTAATCTTGCTTTTTCCATATCGCCATATTCAAGCAAAACAGATAAAATCCGATGTGCTTTCGTTCCCGGACGTAAAGTACCCAAAACCAGGTTAGTCTGCTCGCTTGAAGCAGACAATCTGACCATTTGAATATATTTTGTTTTCACCTTTCCGCCACGAACTTCCGATGGAACGAACAATCGCAAAGCATCAGCCATAGTGGTATGATATTGTTTCTTTATCCAAGAAGCAAGAGAAATTTGTTCTTCCGTTAATACAGATTCTTTATCAATGCACGAAAAAATTGATTTAAGTTTGTTTTCAGGAACATCTGTTTTATCAGATAACGAAATAACTATTCCTTCAATATTTCCTTGTCTTCCAAAGGGAACTAAAACACGCATACCAACTAAAACGTTTAGGTTATTAGGTATGGAATATGTAAAAATTCTATCAACATCCTGATTAAGAACATCGACTATAACAGAAGCATATCTCATTCTTTACCGGGAACTAAAATATCCTCTTCAAATTCCTCAAGAGCCTGAAGAACAGGTTTGAATTCTTCATTGCATTGTTCAAAATCAACAAGCATTCTTGCTCTTTTGGCAACAACTGATGAAAGTGCATATTTGCACGAAACTTTTGCTTCTGTTTTCTTACTAACTGGTTTATACATAATAAATACTCCTTTATTTTATAATTTCGTTTATAACATCTTTATTGCGGGCAGTTGAACACTTTTCTGCCTCGATAATTGATTCAATACGTTTTACTGCTGAATCCACAGTATCATTGACAACAATATAATCATACTGCTTAGCCCTAAGCATTTCGGATTTTGCTTCATTAAATCTTTCTTCAATAAGTTCAGCGCTCTCGCGTCCACGACCGACAAGACGTTTATGAAGTTCTTCAAGACTTGGAGGTGAAAGAAAAATAGCAACGCCTTCCGGATATTTTTCTTTAACTTTTTGAGCACCGTTCATTTCTATTTCAAGAATAACGTTTTTTCCTTTTTCCAGTTGATCAAAAACGTATTTTTTAGGTGTTCCATAATATTTTTCATTATATCCGCAATTATATTCAAGAAATTCATCTTCTGCAATCATGCGTTTAAATTCATCTTTTGTTATATAAAAATAAGTTACACCATCAACCTCACCCTTACGAATATCGCGGGTAGTTGCCGATATAGATACAGCTAAATCATCATTTCTCTTTTTTAATTCTTCACACACGGTACCCTTACCGCAACCGGACGGTCCGCTTATAATTAAAAGTAAACCCTTACTGTTCGTCATTTTCAATGTCCCCCTGCTCTTTAAGACGACCTGAAATTGTTTCAGGCAAAACAGCCGAAAGAACAACTTGTCCATTTTCCATAAAAATAACTGCACGAGTTCTTCTTCCGCAAGTGGCATCAATCATTTTATCTTTTGATTCCTGAATAACCCTTCTTATCGGTGCAGAATCAGGAGATACAATGGCAATAATCTTTGATGCTGAAACCATATTACCAAAGCCTATATTAATAAGTTTTGTCATTTCTGCCTCATTTACTCAATATTTTGAATTTGCTCACGAAGTTTTTCAACTTCACCTTTTGCCGTTACAACAAGTTTAGCAATATCAGCATTAACAGACTTAGATCCGATCGTATTGATTTCACGATTTAATTCTTGAATAAAGAAATCAAGTTTTCGTCCAACTGTTTCTGTTCCGTTGATCATATAATCAAGCATATTTGAAATATGTGTATCAAGACGAACAAGTTCTTCATCTATTGCAATTTTATCTGCATAAATAGCAATTTCTTGATGTAATCTCTGTTCATCGAGTTTATTATCACCAAGATATTCCTCAAGACGCTTTTGCAGTCTTGTAGCATAATCATTAAGATTACCTTGAGAAATATTTTCAATTTCTTTAGAAATATCTCGAATATTTTTAAGTTTATTCTTAAGATCCTCACCAATTTTCTCACCTTCAATGCGGCGAGTATTGTTTAGTGAATCGCAAGCTTTTTCAAGTGCTTCAAGAATAAGTTTTAAAACTGCTTCATTATCGTCATCACACTGAGTAATTACAAGAACATCAGGCATTCTTGCAACATCAGAAACGCGCATATTATTTTCAAAGCCCATTTGTTCAATTTCATTAAATGCTTTTGCATACTGTGAAACCAGAACCCTGTCAACGTTAATTATTTTTGAATCTTCACGAGTGTTCCTATATGTAAGATTAACTTCAACATGTCCACGAAGAATATATTTTCCAATGGCCTTTCTCAACTCATCTTCAGCAAACATAAGAACACGAGGCATACGGATATTAATATCTAAAAATCTATGATTAACAGATTTTAATTCTAATGTGATCTCTCTGCCATCGAAAGCTACTGTTGCGCTTCCATAACCTGTCATACTGTTCAAAGCAAAATCCTCCAAATATTTTATTATTATATTTTATCACAAAATACTTCATATTTCAAGCATTTTATACGTTTATAAGGCTACGGAATTTTTCTTCATCAATAATCTCAATACCAAGTTTTTTTGCTTTTTCAAGTTTACTGCCTGCACTTTCACCGGCAATGAGAATATTGGTTTTTTTACTTACCGAACTTTGCACTTCACCACCTAAAGATATTATTATATCTCCTGCTTCATCTCTGGTCATTGATTGAAGTTTTCCTGTAAGCACAACACCTTTACCGCTAAAATAACTTTCAACACTTATTTCTTTATCATCTTTGGGAGAAACGCCGGCTTCAAGTAATTTATCAATTAAATCACCATTCTCAGAATTATAATTCAAAATACATTCAGCAACAATATCACCAATATCTCCCATATCTGTAAGTTCATCTTTAGTTGCATTTCTAAAAGCATCTAATGTTTTAAAACGTCTTGCTAAGTCTCTGGCAGTCTTTTTTCCAACATTAGATATTCCTATCGCATAAATAAACGAAGAAAGATCAACGTTTTTGCTTTTTTCCAAAGCATCAAGAAGATTAAGCGCCTTTCTTTCCTGCCAACCTTCAAGTGATGTTAGGTCCTCAAACTTGAGATTATAGAGATCTGATACATCTTGTATTTCGAAAGCATCGACAAGTTGATCTGCTGTCTTATCACTTAAAGATTCAATATCCATTGCATCCCGCGAGGCAAAATGCGCAATTCTAGAAACAATTTGTGGCTTACAAGTATATGAATTAGGGCAAAAAAGAAGCATTCCTTTTTCGATTAAAGGTGTTCCGCATGACGGACATATTGTAGGAATATCAATTTCATTCCCAACCTGATTTTCATCTACAACACCCATTATTTCAGGGATAACATCATTTGACCTTCTAACCCAGACATCAACATTAAGTTTAACTTTTTTACGTTGAATGTCCCATTTATTGTTTAAGGTTGCCCTTTTTACAGTGGCACCGCCAATATCAACCGGTTCGAGGCATGCTGTAGGTGTAACTTTGCCAGTTCTACCAACATCCCAAATAACCTCATTAAGTTTTGTAGAAACTTCTTCAGCAAAAAATTTATAAGCAATAACCCATCTGGGGAATTTATCTGTATATCCCAAAAATTCACGCATTTTAAAATCAGTTACTTTAATAACCATTCCATCAATTTGGAAATCAAGTTCCTGGCGTGTTTTTTCTGCCTCATTTATAGCATCTATTATGTCTTTCATATTTGAAAACGTCTTAAAAAAATTATTGACAGGCAGTTTTTGTCTTTGTAAAAAAGACATTGATTCAATGCTATTATTAATAACTTCTCCTTCAAGAAGTCCAATATTATATAGAAAAATATCAAGTTTTCTACTTGCTGTTACGGTCGGATCAAGATTTCGTAATGCCCCTGCTGCTGCATTACGGGGATTTTTTAAAGGCTCCAATGCTGTTTCGTTGTATTTATCGAACACAGATTTTTTCATGATTCCTTCGCCTTGTACTTGAATTCTTCCTGAAAAAGGTATAGTTAAAGGCAGTGATCTGATCGTTTTTGCCTGAGCCAAAATCCTTTCCCCTTCTATACCGTTTCCGCGTGTGACAGCATCTTTCAATATTCCATTTTCATAAGTTAAATTAACTGTTAATCCATCAAATTTATATTCAAGAGAAAACGTAGGTGCTTCATCAAAAGCTTCTTTTAGTTTTGATGTGACTTTTTCTTCCCAGGCATATAGTTCATCAAAAGATTGTGCTTTATCCATACTCCAAAGTCTTGTTTCATGCACAACACTTTCAAAAGATTTTATCGGATCTCCACCAACTTTTTTTGTTGGCGAGTTTTCCAAAATAACACCTGTTTCCTCTTCCATTTTTCTCAACTGCGCATAAAGATTATCCCATTCATCATCACTGGCAATAGGATCATCAAGAACATAATAGTGATAATTATAATAATTTAATTTTTCAACAAGTTCCTTCATTTTGTCCATTTTATTCACCAATAATCTCCAGATTTGCTTGCGCCGCAACAAGATTTTTTATACCGTTGTTTTCAAAAGCAACAGTTACCATTGTTTTATCACCGTTACCGGAAACAGATATTATTTTACCAATGCCAAACCTACGGTGTTTAACTTTCATAGCAACGCGCCATTCATTTGAATTATTTATTTTAGGTGTATTATAGTTAATTGTACCCAATTTCACATTGTTTGACGTTGAATTTGTAATTTTACTTACAGTTCTCGTAGATTGATTTTTATTTGAGAAAAACTCATTTCCCCATTCATCGTCAAAGGTTGTTGTTGAATATTCTTGCCTGCGAGCCATAGGTTTAGGCAAAAGAGATTCAATACGATCTTGTGGAAGTTCTTCAAGAAAACGAGATGCAGGATTCGCGTGAGTTTCACCAAACTGAAAACGAACAGTTGCATGAGTGAGATAAAGTTTTCTCATTGCTCGTGTTATTCCAACATAACACAACCTGCGTTCTTCTTCGAGTTCACTTTTTTCATCCAAAGCACGCGAAAGAGGAAAAAGTCCTTCTTCCATTCCTACCATAAAAACAGTATCAAATTCAAGACCTTTTGCTGAGTGTAAAGTCATTAATGTAACTTTGCCCGTATTTGATCCAAAAAAATCATTTTCAGTAGGTTCTGAAACAAGAGCAATGTTTACAAGGTAATCTTGTAACGTCGCATCAGGGTTATCATCAAAATATGTTTTTGCAGCGTTTGAAAGTTCCTCAAGGTTGTTCAATCTATCCTTGGCATCATCGCTTTTATCTTGACGATACATTTCCATTAGCCCTGTTTTGTCAAGCATAAAATCGACAAATTCGGATGGTGGCATAAGAAGACTGTTAGTCATAAGTTCATCAACAAGAGTAGAAAAAGAGGATAATTTCGTACGAATTCTACCTGAAAAATCTAACGGGTCAGTAGAAAGAATTGCACCAAGCATACTATCATTTGTTTCAAACGCCTTATTTGAAACCTCATTTAATGCCGAATCACCCAATCCTCTTTTTGGAACGTTAATAATTCTTCTTAACGCGATCTCATCATCAGGATTTGTAAGTAATCTTAAATAAGCAACAGCGTCCTTAACTTCTTTTCGTCCATAGAAAGGTTGCCCGCCATAAACAGAATATGGAATTCCGCTTCCAAGAAGCATTTCTTCAATAATACGAGATTGACTATTCGTCCTATACAACACTGCAAAATCATTATAAGATGCCCCATTTTTATATTGTTCAGTTATTTCTGAAACAACAAAATAGGCTTCTGATCTTCCATCAGATAATTCTTCAACGCGAAGTTTCGATCCATTTCCTTTATCCGACCAAAGATGTTTTTCTTTTCTTGAATCATTGTTAGCGATAACTGCATTAGCGGATTCAAGAATGTTATTTGTTGAACGGTAATTCTGTTCAAGTTTAATAACCGTCGAATTTTCAAAATCTTTCTCAAATTCAAGAATATTTCGAATATCAGCACCACGCCAACCATAAATACTCTGATCATCATCGCCTACAACGCAAACATTATTCCAGCACGATGCAAGTTGTTTAATTAATCTATACTGCACCATATTTGTATCCTGATACTCATCAACATGTATATACTTAAAGCGTTTTGCGTATTTTTCAAGTATTTCAGGAAATTTATGAAAAAGAACAACAGTTTTAATTAAAAGATCATCAAAATCAAGAGCATTTGCTTTTCTCATTCTTTCTTCATAAAGAGAATATACTTCAGCATATAATTCTTCACGAGGATTACTTGCTAATTGCTTTAATTTATTTGGACCTTCCATTCGGTTTTTTGCATCACTGATAACATAAAGAAAATCCTTTGCAGGATATTCTTTAGGTGAAAGTTCTTTCTGAGTCAAAATTTCAGTAATTAACTTTTTTTGATCGTCATCATCATAAATTGTAAAATCTTTTGAATATCCCATTGCTTCAATTTCACGATGCAAAATACGAACACACATTGAATGGAAAGTAGAAACCCATACATCTGAACTTCCACAAATACTTTCAACTCTGTCTTTCATTTCTTTTGCAGCTTTGTTCGTAAAAGTTATAGCCAAAATATTCCACGGCGAAACTTTTTTATCAATAATAAGATGTGCAATACGATGTGTAAGAACTCGTGTTTTTCCACTTCCTGCACCGGCTAAAATAAGAACAGGCCCTTCAGTTGTTACAACTGCCTGTTTCTGTTTGGAATTTAATTTTGCTTTTTCAATAAATAATTCTGACACAATTAACTCTCCCGAAATATCTTTAATTTATTATATCATATCAAAATAAATAAGTCATCTACAAAACTTTATTAACAATAATATTTTTTTGATCATATTATGTATTACTAAATTTAAGGAGGCTTTTTATGAAACTAAAATTTCTTTCTATTCTAATGCTTTCAGTAATGTTCTTTTCTTGCTTTACTGCTTGCGAAAAAAATGATTCAAATGTTTTAAAAGTAAATGAAGTAACACATTCTATTTTTTATGCACCGTTCTATGCAGCAATGGAACTTGGCTTTTTTAAAGAAAATGGAATAACTATCGAATTAACCAACGGTGGCGGAAGCGATAAATCTATGACCGCATTAATTACCGGGCAAGCAGATATAGGTTTTATGGGTCCGGAAACTGCTGTCTACGTTTATAATGAAGGTCAAGAAGATTATCCTGTTGTAATAGCACAAGTAACACAACGTGACGGATCTTTCTTAGTTGGTAAAGCACCTGACACCGAATTTACATGGGATAAACTTAAAGGAAAGTCAATTATCGGAGGAAGAACCGGCGGAATGCCTGAAATGACTTTAGAATATGCTTTAAGAAAAAATGGACTTGAACCTAACGTTGATCTAACTGTAAGAACAGACGTAAGTTTTGATCTAATGGGCGGAGCATTTATGTCAGGCGAGGATCAGTACGTTGCTCTGTTTGAGCCAAGCGCTTCCACTATGGAGATGGCCGGTGAAGGCTTCATTATTACATCTATAGGTGCAGAAACAGATTTTGTTGCTTATACCGCAATGATGGTAACACAAAGTTTTAGAGATAAAAATCCTGATTTGATTCAAAAATTTGTTGATGCATTATATAAAGGTCAGCAATGGGTTGCAAATCACACACCAAAAGAAATTGCTGAAGTTATTGCCCCAGCATTTCCTGATAGTGACATAGATCTAATAACTAATGTAGTTGAAAACTACAAAAAGATTGATGCATGGAAAACAGATCCTATATGCAAAGAAACAGATTTTAATCAATTAATAAAAGTAATAACCGATGCAGGAATTAATGTAGAAAATGCTGATTATAACAAAATAG
>JAZULU010000015.1:0-17173 GCA_045603265.1 Clostridia bacterium | reverse complement strand
GTGTGTGTTTCCGGGGAAACCACCGTTACCTACTTCAAGAGTATGTACGCCTCTTTCTGCGAGCCATTTTAAAGCCTCTTCAAAACTTCTGTCATAAAGGGGAACTGTTAATACACCAAGTTTCATAATAAAAATCTCCTTAATTAAAAATTTTATTTAAGTTGTCAATACAAATCTTAACACTGTCAATAGGCTCACATGTATATTGTTCCTGCTCGATAATGCCGATGCTTGAGCCTGCTTTTTCAGCCACGCTCATAATCTCTTTCCAGGGAAGTATGCCGTTACCAAACTCAATATTAGTGCCGTCAGAAGCATATTCTTTCATGTGAACGGAAATAATTCTGCCTGAATTTTCTTTAATAAATTCTACGGGATCAATGCCTGCTGTCTTTACCCAGAAAACGTCAGGCTGTAACTTTATGCCGTTAATTGATCGGATATAGTCCATAGGACATTTGTTAGAATCAAATTTTTTAAATTCATGGGCGTGGTTATGATAACCAAAATCAAAGCCTTCTTTCTTAAAGGCTTCCATCATTTTTCCGATGTTTTCAACTGAAGCCTTTGCTGCTTCTTCATCGGGAAAAGAATAATAGGGAAGAACGATATGTTGATTTCCTACCGCATGGTTAAATTCAACTTCCTTTTTGAAAGCTTCACTATCGGTAAAAAGATGATAGCCAACGTGGGAAGAAATGCCTTTCATGCCAAGATCGTCCAAAAGAGTTTTCATTTCTTTACCGCTCATGCCGTAGTAGCCTGCAAATTCAACGTTCTTATAGCCCATTGAAGCAAGTTTTTTTATTGTAGTAATATGATCTGTCTTTGTATCATCTCTTAAAGAATAAAGTTGCAAACCGAAAGTATAATTCATAGATAATCACCTCAAGTAATAGTATATGACAAATTCAAGGGGTTTTCAAGACCAATTTATATTTTTTTAGGACAAATATTGCTAAAATGATTTTTAAATGTTGAAATAATAATTATTTTATTTGTTTGAAATTACCTAACGTTTCGTTGACTGTTTCCGAAAATGCAAAAGTATTATCGTATTTTTTCAGAATGTTGTTAAAATCGTAGATCTGATGCTTGTTCACAACACAAAGAAGAACGGTCTTATTTTCGTGGGAAAAAGAGCCTATTGCGGAAATCTCCGTTGAGCCGTGCCTTAAAGTTTCACGGATCTCCTTTGTGATCTCATCGGCGTGAGTGGTGATAACGGTAAACTTGCACGCTGTTTTTGTACCTTTAATAATGTAACTGCCTAAAAAACTTGAAATGAAGCAATAGAGTATACACAAACAAACGGGCTTGTAATCGTAAACAAGAGTCCCCTGAATATCAGGCTCAGCATAAACGAAAAATGAAGCGATTGCAACAATGGTATTAAGAACGAAAGTTACCCAGAAAAAATTCATGTGGGGTTTTTTCTTTGAAATATATTTTGAAACAATATCAGTTCCTCCCGTTGAAGCATTGTTACGCATACATATTCCGTATACAAAACCTGAAATAACACCGCTTAAAATTACGGGGAACACGGTATCATGCCCCTTGGCATCATACTGAAATGTTTCAAGTCCGATTTTTTGCAAGTACAAGAAAGAAAAGGAATAGATAAGACAAAAACACAATGAACGTTTTGCAAACTGCTTATCTACAAAGAAATAAGCAAGAACGCAAAGGGGAACGTTTATTATCAAAGACATATAACCGATACTGAATCCGGTTTTATACTGGATCATTGTTGCAATACCGTTAAGTCCCGCAGGGGCAAACCCGTTCTTAACGATAAAAAGTTGGTAGTTGAAAGCCAGTAGAATTGCAATAAGTCCGATAAGCAGATATGAAACGGCGGATTTTATTTTGTTTTGCATATTTTTCTCCTTAAAGCACTTACGGGGCGATTTGCCGCCCCGTATAATTATTTATCGATTTGCACTTATTGAAACTGAAATTTGCGTGGGCGAAATAAGTTGAGCAGAGATGTTGTTTGCAAAAGATGAACTTAAAACAACGACCGGTGAAAGTTCATAAGTGCCTGCGCCCTTATCAAGCAATGAAAGGCGAACTACAACATCGGCTTCGGTAATGTTATCAAGAAGATACTTTGAGCCGGTTAAAGAAACGGTTGCCTTTATCTGCGCAGTGCCGTCACCTGAAATATGAACGGTCTGATCACCGCTTGTTATGCTTGCACTATGATCTTTTGAAAGACCGGTAACGGTTATATTGCGCGTTACGGTTGCGGTTTCTTTTTGCTGTGTTATCTCTATTTTTGCAACGGGGGCATCCTGACCGGAAAGAACGGAAACACCCTCCGGCATTATAAGTTCAATGGGAGTTGAAGTAAAGGTGGAATCCTTATCGGTAAGATCAATATCTTTTACTTTTATTTCCGTTACGGAAGCCAGTGCGTCTGCATGACCGCAAATGGTAATCTTACCCGTTGAAATGCTTACAAACTGATATCCTTTTGCTAACTTATCTGAATTTATTACAGACTGGTTTGCATTGATGGGAACTTCTTTTTTAGTTTGGATATCCATATCGACGTCAATTCTTTTTCCGTCAAAATTAACGTCGTTACCGTCTTTGTCGGTATAACGGCATAAAGCGGAAAGTTTATCGCCATCGTTAAGTGTTGAAAGATCTACGTCAACAACGGCATTTTCAATACGGTCCAGATAATAACTTGATCCTTCAAGTGTGATCATTTCAGAATGAACGGGTAAAACTGAAACAAGACCTTCTTTTAATTGACCGGTTTTTTGTATTGTTAAGGGAACGTCTTTTTTGACTATCTTATCAACGGTAAAGGTGATTGCCTGAGGCTCAATGGAATCAAGGCTGACGTCAACCAAATTGTTGAAGTTTGGCACAACGGTTACACTGTTCACACCGTCTTTTGAAATTTCAGAAACGTCAACACTTGCAAAAATAACGTTTTTGTTTACATGACGGTAATCGGAGTTTTTAACGTTTACCTTTATTTCAACGGTAGGTAATGCCTTTGTAAGATCGTCACGAATAACAAAACCTTTTTCTTCAAGGGCCTCAAGACCCTGAATAACAACCGGCACGTCTTCTACAGTTTTTGTGCGCTCGGGGTTGGTGGAATTTGTAACAAAACTCCACAAAATAATTGCCAGTGCCAACGAAATAAGTTTGAGCATTGTGTTGTTGGTAAAGTAGGAGCGTGCCGAACGTCTTTTCTTATTGGTCATTGTTCTGCTCCTTTCCAAAGAACTTTGTAAACAGATTTGTAAATACGTTGTTTTTCTGTTGTTCGTCTTCTTTTGTGTACATATCCTTCAAAAGCTGCCTTAAAGTTTCAAGATCCAGATAACGCATGAAACTACCGCTTCTGGCAACAGATATGACACCGGTTTCTTCACTTACTATAACAACTATTGCATCGGAGCGTTCACTCATACCTAAAGCAGCACGGTGCCTTGTTCCCAGTTTCTTTTCAATATTATTGTTTTCAGATAAAGGAAGAAAACATCCTGCGGCAATGATTTTTGTACCGGAA
Organism: Clostridia bacterium; assembly: GCA_045603265.1. Classification (GTDB taxonomy): domain Bacteria; phylum Bacillota; class Clostridia; order Christensenellales; family QALW01; genus UMGS1322. Next base: position 13,632 of record JAZULU010000015.1, on the reverse strand, counting down.
AGGATCATTGCGCCGTCGTGAAGCGGTGTGTTAGGCTCAAATATGTTTTCAATAAGACCCGATGAAATGTTTGCATCAAGCACTGTACCTGTTGCAACAATATCTTTAAGATCATTATTCTGTTGGAAAACAAGTAACGCACCGACATGCCTTCTTGAAAGATTATCACATACTGTAACAAGTTCTGAAACAGTTTTGTCAACGTTGAGTTCCATAGTCTTTTTATCGTGAAAATTTCCCCTGCCGAAGTTTTCAAAAACAAGGCGCAATTCAGGCTGAAACAGAACAAATACAATAACGATACCTGAAGTTACAACTGAACTTAATAACCATTCGGTTGTGGGAAGTTGAAGCCAGGATGCAACTGCCATGGCAACAATAAGCAATGCAACGCCTTTAAGAACGTTCATTGCCCTTGTGTTTTTAAATAATTTAAGGATCTGGTATATAGCGGTCGTAATAATAGCAATGTCGATAATATCGAAAATGCTTATATGAATCCCGTTTTTAAACCATTCCCATATGTTGGTGAAAAATTCGCTCATAAGATTACTCCTTAACGTAGTTACATATATAATAACATATATTTTTGAAAAATAAAAGAGTAAAATTACTCTTGACAAAAAATATTTACATAAATATAATAAAACAGAAAATGAAAATCATTTTCAATTTGTCGAAAGAGGTAGAATTATGCCGAAAAATTACAATACAAAGCAGAAAAAGCAACTGGAAGAAATAATCGAAAACATAGGCGATAATCATTTTACCGCCGAAGATGTTTTGGAAAAAATAAAAACGCAAGGTAAAAACGTGGGACTTACGACCGTATACCGTCATCTTGATAAAATGGTAAAGGATGGCGTTTTGCGCAAATATCTTTCTGCAGCAGGGGAAAGTGCCTGCTATCAGGCAGTTGGCAGTTGCGGTGAGCATTTTCATCTTAAATGTACGAAATGCGGAAAGTTATTTCATCTTTCCTGCAAAAGTTTGGATATAATAAACGATCACGTTTTAAATGAACACGGTTTTTCCATTGATCCGTCAAAAACGGTATTTTTCGGTGTTTGCAAGGAGTGTGCCGTACAATGAGAAAGATTGTGGCATTACTTTTAATTTGCTGTCTTTTTGTCGGTTGCGGTGAAAAAGCGGAAAAAAAGGATAAACTTGAAATTTGCGTTACCCTTTTTCCCCAATATGATTTTTTAAGGCAGATTGCAGGCGATAGGGCAGATATAACATTAATTTTGCCTCCGGGAATGGAAAGTCATAACTTTGAACCGGGTGTTAAAGATATTCAGAAAATTGCACAAAGCGATATGTTTGTCTATACCGGCGCTTCGATGGAACCTTGGGCACAATCAATTCTTGACGGAGTTGATACAGACGTTAAAATAATAGATGTTTCTGAAAATATTAACAAATGCGCACATGAACATAATGATGAACATCATCATGATCACGAAAGCGATCCACATATTTGGACCTCGCCTAAAAATGCAATTATCATGGCGCAAAACGTTCTTGATGCACTTTGCCAAAACGATCCTGAAAATGCTGATTATTATAAGGAAAATGCAAACAAGTATTTTGAAGAACTTAAAAAACTTGACCGTGAATTTACGGAATTAGGTCAGCGTGCGCAAGGGATCACCCTGTGTCACGGCGGAAAGTTTTCTATGGGATATCTTGAAAGAGATTATGGTTTTCACTTTTTGGCGGCATATGATTCATGCTCATCTTTTGCAGAGCCAAGCGCCTTAAGAGTAAAAGAAATAATTGATACTATTGAAGATCAGGGACTTTATGGAGTTTTCTGTGAAGAGTTAAATCAGGGACGCATTGCTCAAACGATAGGAAAAGAGGCAAATGTGCCGGTATTTCTTCTTCATACCTGCCATAATTTAACCAAAGCACAGTTGGAAAGCGGTGAAACCTACGTTTCGCTTATGAGAAAAAACGCACAAAATATAAGAAAGGTGTTAGGCGATGCTTAAAGTAGACAATTTAAGTGTATCTATCGGTGGTACCGATATTCTTCAAAACGTTTCTTTTTCTGTAGAAAAAGGCGAGTATATAAGTATAGTGGGCGAAAACGGCTCAGGTAAAAGCACACTTATTAAGGCTTTGCTGGGACAGGTCGCTTTAAAATCGGGAACGGTAAGTTTTTTGGAAGATATTAAAAAGATCGGTTATTTGCCCCAACAGATGCAAATTAAAAATTTCCCCGCATCTTCATATGAAGTTGTATTATCAGGTTGCCTTAACTCATTGGGTTTTAAACCTTTTTTCTCAAAAAAAGAAAAAGAAATGGCAATAAACAACATGAAAAGGCTGAACATTGAAGACCTTTCAAAAAAGAAATTTGAATATCTTTCGGGTGGCGAAAAACAACGTGTTCTTCTCGCCCGTGCCATGTGCGCAGGCAAAAATATGCTTATTCTTGATGAACCCGTTACCGGGCTTGATCCTCTTGTTACCGAAGATATGTACAAAACAATAAAAACACTTAACGAGGAAAACGGCATTACGATTCTCATGGTTTCCCATGATATTCCTCAGGCGGCAAAATATTCTTCCAAAATACTTCATTTAGGCAAAACTGTACGCTTTTTCGGAACAAGCGAAGAATATATAACAAGTGAGATCGGAATCCATTTTACGGGGAGGTGCTGTCATGTCTGAGTTTTTTGAAATGTTCACATACGGCTTTGTTGTAAGAGCCTTTATCGTTGGTGTGATGGTAGCCTTGTGCGCATCGCTTCTCGGTGTTACCCTTGTTTTGAAAAAATATTCCATGATCGGTGACGGGCTTTCCCATGTAGGCTTCGGCGCAATGACTATCGCCCTTGCGCTTAACGTTGCACCGTTGTATATTGCTGTTCCCGTTATGTTTGTTTCGGCATTTTTCCTTTTAAAACTTCGCGAAAACAGCAGTATAAATACCGATGCGGCCATTGCAGTGATTTCCGGCTCGTCAATAGCAGTTGGCGTATTGGCGGCGTCTCTTTCAGGGGGACTTAACGTTGACGTATACAGTTATATGTTCGGAAGTATCCTTGCCGTTACAAAAAACGACGTAATTATTTCATCTGTGCTTTGCATGGTAATCCTGTTTATATATGTATTTTGCTATAATAGGATCTTTTCCGTAACTTTTGATGAGGGGTTTGCTTCTGCATCAGGCATTAAAACGAATATGTTTAATACTCTTTTTGCTATGCTCACCGCCGCAACGATCATAATAGGTATGCGCATTATGGGAACTATGCTTATTTCAGGACTTATCATTTTTCCTGCAATAACGGCAATGAAACTCTTTGATTCATATAAGAAAGTAACTGTCAGCGCGGCGGTTATTTCGGTAATTGCCTTTATTATGGGCATGACCTTAAGTTGCTTGTTTACTTACGTTCCTGCAGGTGCAGGGGTAATTATTATGAATCTGATTTTCTTGATAGTTGCAATGGTAATTTCAAGGATTAAAAGAAGTTGACAAAAAGTAGCATAAAAAATATAATGTAAAAGTAATGCAGACAGTTCGAAACCATCCTGTCTATAAACAAAACTAAGGGGGATAAAAAATGAAGATCACAGTAAAACAGCTTACGCGTGGCGCGATTATTGCGGCACTGTACGCAACGTTGACTATTGTTTTGGCACCGATTTCCTTTGATGCTCTGCAATTCAGGGTATCTGAGGTTTTAACGGTGCTTCCTTTTGTCATGCCGGAAGCGGTTTGGGGATTAACTCTTGGCTGCTTAATAGCCAACCTGATCGGTCATGGCACTATTTTAGATATAATATTCGGAACGCTTGCTACTTTCCTTGCGGCATTGACAACGTCAAAAATCAAAAAATTGTGGCTGGCACCGTTGCCTGCAGTAATATTTAACGGTACTATCGTAGGTATGGTTTTAACGCTTATGACTTTTGAGTTTTCGTGGAAACTGTATCTGTTAAATGCCATGTGTATTATGGTAAGTGAGTTGGTAATCTGTTATTGTGGCGGAGTACCGTTATTGGTTTTTATAAACGGCATGTCATCGCGTTATGACTACTTTAAGTGATAAAAAGCCTCAAATAATGCTAAAATCAAAAGTTTGCACATTTAATATTTACATTTTATTAACAAACTCGGTAAAAAAATCATTGAATATCTTTTGACAATCTGCTATAATTTAACTGTAGCGTGCAAATCATGCACAAAAATTTAAAGGAGGAAATCTACATGAAAAAAGCTATCAAATTATTATTTGTGGCTATGCTGGTGGTTCTCATGCTTGTTTCTGTAGTAGCATGTGGTGGTAATGGCGCAGGCGGAAGTCAGTCTGATGCTAGCGTAACACCCGGTGTTAATGACGAAAACAATATTGCACCCCTGGCAAATTTCACTAACCCTGGTGAAAAGTATAGTTTCTATTCATGGCAGTATAAGTCCGAGTCTCCTTATTCAGAGGATACAGAACGTGACCAGAAAATGCGTGATAGAATTGAAGCTCTTCAGACAAAGTACCAGATCACTATTGAATTTGTAACAACTTCAGGTAGTGGTATGCTTCAGTCAGCATTCCAGGGTGTACCGGAGATTACAGGTATGAAAGAAGGCGGTCTTCATACAATGATGAACACCTACTTATATCAGGGTAACCCCGGTCAGTGTCTTATTCCTCTCTCCGACCATTCTGACGTTTATGACTTCAGAAATGCAGAGAAGTTCAACGTTGAGTCACAGTACGACCTTTGCGAGTACAATGACAAACTTTGGTTCTTCATTCCTCAGGAGATTGGTATTCACTTTGAATGCGGCGGTAACTGCCTCGTGTTCAACAAGACTCTTGTAGAAGCTGCAGGTTACACTGCTGATCAGATCTACAAATGGGTTGATGATGGCGAATGGACTTGGGAAAAGTTCGAAGCTCTTCTTGCAGCAACAACAGTTCCCGATAAGGGTCAGTATGGTATCGAAAGAGGTAACCAGGCTCTCGTAATGTGGTCTCTTGCAAACTCCAACGGTACTGAGTTCGTTCTTAAGGAAACTCTTCCTAACGGACAGATCCAGGATACTTTCGTATATTCCGGTGACAAGGGCGACAGACTTATGGAAGCTTATGATGAGTTCATTAAGTTTGCAAAGCAGGGCTGGATGGAAACTACATATTATGGTTCCACAAGCACCGAACCCCTTAACCACTTCAAGGCTGGTTCAGTAGCATTCTTCTACAACGGCTACTCATCCAACCCCTTAAAGGATATTGCTGGTGTTGAATTTGATTACGGTATCGTTCCTTGGCCTAAGGGACCCTCAAACGCAGCAAATGAAAATACCTACAATTCATTCTATCCTCACCTTAACCCCTATTGCGTTTTCCGTACAGACGGTAACGAAAAGGGTGCAGTTCAGATTCTTTGCTCACTCTATACTCCTATCTATGATATCAATAGTGCTGAAGCAAAGGCTCTTTACGAATCAGAAAAACTTTTGTTCTCCCGTGACGAAGCATCCGCTAAGAACATCGATCTTGTAGAAGGTGCAAAGACTCACTTCCGTGTATTTATGTACTCAAATGCTCCCGTTTCAATCGGTGATGCAAAGATCGTTTCAGAAGCACTCTTTGGTAAGGGTGAAGATGCTATCCTTGCACAGACTCAGAACGCAAGAACATACTTCACAAGTATTGCAAACGCTATTAATACTGCTATTGTTAGCCGTTCGCCTTACTCCTGGAAGTAATTCTCAGCGCGAGAAATCTCCGAAAACAACCCCTTGTCTTTTCGACAAGGGGTTTTTCTGTGTTACAAAGGGGATAAAAGCTCCGTCATTTACCTCCTTGTAAACTTCCTCGCAATGGGGACCACGAAAAGCAAAATTGCTTTTTGGGGGGGAAGGAGGCACAGCGTAGCAAAAAAGCTTTTCGCGAAATTTCGCGTAAAGCGTAAGGCAAAGCTTGTGGCGACGATGTGCCTTGACTTTCGGATTTTCTCGCACTCAGAAAAGGCTTATGGTGATTTTTTCGCACTCTGAGGTACGTGGTGAAATCGGTAAACTCCCTCGCGTTCAGAACATCGCGCCTAGACTTGCAAGCTTTCTTGAGCTCTGAAGATATTGCAATAGGGCTTGTGTGAGAAATTTGCACAACAAAACCCCATTCAAGTAGAATGGGGTTTAATTTGTTTTATCTGTTTTAATTGGTTTTAAAATTCAGGTTCGTAACTTTGCTCGAAAGGCTCAAAAACGGCACGTCTGATAACCATATCTTTAACAGCAAGTTTTGTGCAGTAGGGTGAAAATCCGATGTGACCGCCCTCAATATAATCGGGATCAACAAGTTCTTCAACAAGAACGCCGTCAGCATACAAGAAACTGTGTCCCTTAATAATACCCGTTACGATCTTAACTTCTTCACCGGGAGTATATTTGTATGCACCCGTCAAAGCGCGAACAAGATTTTCGGGATTTCTCTCAATTCCGCTTTTATCTTCCCACCAGCCGTTAAGACCTACAACGTAAGCATTACCCAGGCTATCTGTTTCGTCGATCCAGTTTGCACAGAAAAGCGCGTTAACGTCGCGAGTTGCAGGCAAAACTGTTTTTGCGGTAAAGGAGAAAATAACGTCGCCTTCGTAATATTCCTTTGAGAATAAAATTCCGCCGCAGTTGCCGCGTTCTGCACCGATCAGCCAACCGTCTTCATATTTCCATTCACCGCGCTTAACGGTCCAATATTTCTGCCAATTTTCGTCAGGTTTATAATCAAGAAGAACGGGGCAGTTTTCAACAATAACTTTTTTATGCAATAAGTGTAATTCCATAGCAAAAAGTTCCTTTCATTTTATGTTTTAAGAATATCATAAAATAGACGTAAAGTCAATAAAATCCTTGATTATAGCGCAATAAAATGATATAATTTTTTCAGGTGATAAAATGTTAGAACTTATGAATTTAAAAATTCCCGTAACTTATAGTGATAAGGATGTTTACAATCTTGTCCTGAAAAAATTACGGGTAGATAAAATTGAAAATTACAGATTTCTGAAAAAATCCGTTGATGCAAGAAAAAAGGATAACGTTTTCTATAATGCCACAGTCGGCGTCAACGTTGAAAATGAGCAAAAAGTTCTTAAAAGAGCAAACAATAAGGATTTAAGAATCTATAAAGTGCCTGAAAGAATTACTGTTCAAAAGGTTACAAGTAACAGTCGTCCCGTAGTTTGCGGTGCAGGCCCTGCGGGACTTTTCTGTGCGTTGTTCTTGGCAAAGGCAGGCTTAAAGCCTATTGTTATTGAGCGCGGTGCAGATGCCGATACCCGAAAAAACGAAATCGAAAAATTCTTTAAAACGGGCAAATTAAACGTTCAGGCCAACGTGCAGTTTGGCGAGGGCGGTGCAGGAACTTTCTCTGACGGCAAGCTTACCACCAACATTCACGATCCCCGTTGCCGTGAAGTTCTTGAAACTTTTTATGAGTGCGGTGCGCCCGAAGAAATTCTCTACTTGAACAAACCCCACTTGGGAACGGATAATTTAATTGAGATCGTTAAAAATCTCCGCAACAAGATAATAGAACTTGGCGGTGAAGTGCGCTTTTTAACAACGCTCACCGATATTGAGTATGAAAACAACAAAATTTGTGCCGTTCATACCGATAAAGGCAAGATCGAAACAGAGAATCTTGTTATCGCAACGGGACACAGCGCTCGTGATATTTTTGAAATGCTCAAAAAACATAATGTGAAAATGGAACAAAAGCCTTTTTCGATCGGTGTCAGAATTGAGCATAAGCAAGAACTTATAAATAAAAGTCAGTACGGTGAGTTTTCCAAATATCTGCCTGCTGCTGACTATAAGTTGTCAGTACATCTTCCATCGGGAAGAAGCGTTTACACTTTCTGTATGTGCCCCGGCGGTCAAGTTGTTGCCGCGTCAAGTGAAGAGGGACATCTTGTTGTAAACGGCATGAGCCTTTTTGCAAGAAACGGCGAAAATGCAAACTCGGCACTTTTAGTAAACGTTGAGCCTTCGGATTTCGATTCTGACGATGTGCTTTCAGGTATCGATTTTCAGCAAAAATATGAAAAACTTGCCTTTTTACTTGGCGGAAGTAACTATAAAGCACCTGCCCAGACTGTTGGCGATTTTTTAAAGGGTCTTCAGTCAAAGGAACAAAAAGCGGTAAAACCATCATATCCCTTGGGCGTTACCTGGTGCGATCTTAAAGATTGTCTTCCCGCTTTTGCAACCGATTCTTTAAGAGAAGCCTTACCTTTATTTAATAATAAAATCAAAGGATTCTCTGATAACAATGCCGTTATGACGGGCGTTGAAACCCGTTCATCTTCACCTGTCCGCGTTCTGCGCAACGAAGAACTTGAAAGTTCCATTTCAGGAATCTACCCTTGCGGTGAGGGTGCGGGATATGCTGGGGGGATAATGTCCGCCGCCGTTGATGGGGTACGTATAGCACAAAAAATTATTGAGCGATAGAGCACGAGAAATCTTCGCAACTGCGGGTTGTGCAAGGGATAAAAGCTCAATCACTTACCGCCTTGTAAGCTCATTCGCTTTTACCCTCACACGCCCCTGATTTGCGAATTTTCTCGCACTCTTGATATAGTGCGTAATTGTTAACTTTGCGAATTTTCTCGCACTCTTGATATAGTGCGTAATTGTTAGCTTTGCGAATTTTCTCGCACTCTTGATATAGTGCGTAATTGTTAGCTTTATCAATTTTCTCGCACTCTTAGTCAGGAAAACTCCCGCGGTTTTTTAGAATTAATAAGGAGAAATTAATATGTTATTACGTTTAGCGGATTTTATAAAAAATGAGAATAACTGTGTTGCGGCATTGAAAAAGTTGTTTAGCGAAGCGGCAAAATATAGCAATTCAATGGTGATTATTGATTCGGGCGAGTATCTTGTTGATGATATTGAGCCTGTAAAATTATGCTCAAACATTACGGTTAAGGCGGATGGTGCAAAATTTCTTTTTCCTGAAAATTTAGGCAAACAAACAAGGCGGATAATGTTTGAGGGAACGGATATTGAGAATTTAACTTGGCAGGGTGGGCATTTTCAAGGCTACGTATATGACCCTGACAATTCTGAAAATTTATGGGAGCCTTATGCGTACAGCGGTTGCATCAATATCGTTACCACCGAAGCAGGCAAAACGAAAAATATTTCCATAAAAAACGTAACGGCGCAAAACGTTGCGGGCACAGTTGTGCATATTCTTGGCACAGAAAATTGCTATGCTGAAAATATTGACGTAAAAGATTGCCAATTTTTAAAAACCGGTAAATTTATGTGGGATTACGGCTATTTGTGGCAACGTGCGGTTTTTGCTGATGAATATGATGAAAAGACCGTTGAAAATGCGTTTAAATATTTGCCCGAAAAACATATTTCTTCTGCATTGTATTTAAAAAACGGTAAAATATGGGCTGATTATATGCCCCAAAGATTGCCTGAAGAGCGTGATGCAATTACCTTTTTCGGCAAAGAACTTCCGCAGGGAATAAAGAAAGGCAAACAATATTACGTTCTGAACAAAGGTGCTGAAAACGGGCTTTTAATTAGTGAAACTGATGGTGGCGAACCATTTGTTATTGAAGAGATTCCTGAAAATACACGGCTTTTCAGAAATATGTTCTATATTTTCCACGATTTATATGCACCCGTAGGCGATACGGCTTATGAGAAAGGCTCGGTTGACTTAACAAATTGTAAAAGCGTTAACGTAAGTAACTGCCGCATCAGCGCAATAGGCGATAGTATGCACATAAACAAAAGCATCAACGTGGTGTTTGCAAACAATCAGATTTTAGGCGCAAGAATGGGCGCATTGTATATTGGCTTTTGTTGCGATAACGTAACCGTTACGGGTAATACTGTTTACGGCACGAATGGCTCGCGTACTATGAGCATTGAGTGCGGCACGAAAAACATCACTATTACAGGTAATACTTTTATCGGAGGCGGCAGGGGAAGTTGGTTCAACCAAAATGAAAATATTATTATAAGTGATAACGTGTTTATCCGAAACACAAAAAAATGCACCCGCCATATTAACGTTGGGCGAATTTGTCAGGCTACGGGTGAATTTGAAAGTTACCCCGAACTTTACTTTACCACTTATGGCACAGGATACGGCCCCGTAATTTTAAGGGGGAATATTATTGAAACTGAACAAGGCGCATCAGCCGCTGTTGCATTTAACCCCGGCGGAAAAAACATCCTGATGGAAGGTAATATTATAAGGGGCGAAGTTTCAGAAATTCACGTTGCTTCAGGCTGTGAAAAGCCCATTTTGGTTAATAATACAGGCGTTGGCGAAATAAAAGATAAAGTATTTATAAACACCGCAAACGTAAGGTGAAAAGGGAACACAAGGGGACGGTTCCTTTGTGTTCTTGCTAAAGCCACAAATAGTAAAAAATAGCAACACAGAAGAACCGTCCCCTTGTGTTACAACTGCGGTTCACAACAAAGTTATTAAATAAAGAGAGATATAACTATGAAAATTAGCAAAAAACTTTATATTGGAAGAAAAGGTCTTGAAGAATTTGGACCAATAAATATCGTTGCCTTTGGTGATAGCGTTACTCATGGTGCTGTCGCTGCAGGTGAAATGAATTTTGAAACAGTTTATTGGAATCGCCTTCGCAGAAAAATCGAGGCGGTACATTCATATATGCCTGTAAACATTATAAATGCAGGTATAGGCGGTATTGATGCTTACCATTCTATTAACCGTATTGACTCGCAGGTTTTGTGCCACAAGCCTGACCTCGTTATCGTGTGCTTTGGTCTTAACGACGTAAACGGTCAGTTGGAAGTGTATCTTTCATCACTTGAAACGATTTTTAACGCTTGCAAAAATTACGGATGCGAAACAATTTTTTTAACACCTAATATGCTTAACACCTACGTTGCTGACGATGTTAATCCTGATTTTAAAGAATACGCCGCCAAAACTGCTGAAATGCAGAATGGCGGAAAAATGGATACCTTTATATACTCTGCCATTGATTTAGCAAAGAAAATGAATGTTCCCGTTTGCGATTGCTATTCAAAGTGGAAGGAGTTAAGCAAAACTGAAGATACCACTATGCTTTTAGCCAACAGAATTAATCATCCCACAAAAGAAATGCACGAACTTTTCGCACAAAGCCTTTTTGAAATGCTTTTTCCTGAAAATGAAAACATCGATACCGATAGCGAAAGCACGATGTATCAGGGAAAATAGGGAAACAGAAAATATCTTTTTGTTAGGTACAAAAAAACATCTGCGATTTCGCAGATGTTTTTTATTATTTTTTGGAATCATCATTTATAAATTCTATTATATCTGATACGTTACAGTTAAGGATTTTGCAAAAATCGTCAATTTTCATAGTGCTGATGCCATTTCCTTTTTTTATACGGTCAATAGTTGCACTACTTATATTGTATTTAGTTATTAAAGCGTAAGTTGATATATTTTTCTTTTTTAGAGTTTCCCAAAACGGGGCATAACTAATCAATTTGTTCACCATCCTAATATTATTAGGATAATTTAGAAATTTATTCTTGACAATAGTCATAATTATGACTATAATAGCAACTAAGGACAAAAAATGTTGTTTTAATAGGGAAAAAGGGGGATTTTTGATGCAAGTAAAACTTAGTACGTTTAACAAAGAACTTATCAGGGTGTATATGGAATCTTCGTCAATCTTAGAGCAGGGAATTATTTATGTGCAATATGTAAATTATACCGGAAACCTGAAAAGAGAAACCCCACGTGAGGTAGCAAAGGAAACTGCAATACTTCAAGCAATGGATTTTTGTTACCGTAAGTGGTATAATGATAGCACAGGATATATCAGTGATGAGAGAGTTGCTTTCAGGGAATTTGAAAAGGATGTAAAAGAGCATCGCTACTTCTATACAAGAGGAATGAAAAGCCTTGAACAGATAAAGGAAGAAAAGTTGGCTGAAGAAAAAAGAGAGAAAGAAAATGAGGAAAAACTTTGGGAAGATGAATATGAGCGTGTTAGAAAGTTAAGAAATTTCTGCAAAGAAAACAACCTGAATTTTGAGGAAGAAAACCGTAAGGCTATAAAAAAGTTTAAAATAAAAAGCAAAATATTTACTATTGAGATTATTGCTACTATTATTGTATTAGCTGTATTAGTAATACCATGCCTTAAATATGTTTATGAGTTTCTTTTTAACGATACATTGAAGGGACTTATTGGTCTTGGTGTTATTTTAGGTATTTGCGTTGTTATCTTTGTTATTTTATGTTTAACTGCTCCGCATAGCCTTCCAAAAGATTTCTATAAACAAATAGAAAGCGGTAAGTATAAATTTGATCAAGAATAATTTGAATAATAAAGAGTGAAGATTTTTTTCTTCACTCTTTTTTCTTATATTCTCTTAACTTCGCCTTGCTTAAATACATATGCGCCTTCTTTTTCGGTTAAATCTTTTGTTAAGCCCATATAGAAATCGTCGGTGTAGCATAAAACGCAATCGGTTTGGGGTTTTTCAATTAAAAGAATTGCGCGGACGCCGTGTGGGGGGATTTTAACGGGAATATTTCCCGAAAACTCACCTAAAAACTCTTTAGTCCAACAATCAAAGGCGAGAACTGTTTTATCGTTTTTGATAAAATTTTCTTTTTCGGTTTCGTTCCAGTTATAAACTGCCTTGATCTCTTTATTGTCAGCATTTAAGGTAACCTTTGTGACGTAAGGAAATTCAAAGAAATCGTCAGGTGTTGCGGCAACGCCGATGGGGGAGATGACCTCTTTAATAAGTGCGATCCTATCTTCTTCAAGAGTTTCAATTTCCTCGTTAATAAGAACTGCACCGCCGGAAAGTGCAACGGTGGTTGCCCAAGTTCGTGCTTCTTCTAAGGTGGGGGTGAAATTATCGTCCTTTCTGCCTAACTTACTGCGCACAACCATTGCATCGGCATCGGCAAGGAAAACTTTGCCGTGGTAATAGCTTCTTAAAAATACGTTCTGAATGTTATTGCGAACGATTTCCCAATAGGTGTAAGGGCGTGGAGGTTTTGACCAAACCCAAGTGATATCGGGAGAAGTGCGGATAGCATCGAAAACACCGACAGATTCTGTAATTGGTGCATCGCAAGCCATCATAAAGCTATCGCCAACGGTTTTTCTTATAAGGCGAGTTGCATTTTTATAGGCTTTAACGCTTGGAACAGAATTATAAGTAACGTTTGTAAGATTCTGTCCGTTAACCGCACGGATAAGTGAACGAACGAGGAAGTCAATTTTAAAATAGTGGCAATCATAGTTTTCAACTGCATTTTTAAAGGAATCCTCAATATGCTTTAATGCCTTTTCGTTTTCGAGATCAATGGGAAAAACAGAACCGTCGTTATCGGCGCAAAGTGCCTGTTTACCGCCAAAAGCGCGGACAGTTTCACCGTTCTCGTAAAAAATATTATATTCGGGATGCTCTTTATAGAGAGTGCCCGTATTTGCAAAAACGGTGGGGGCAAACCATAAGCCTAAGCGCTGATTATTTTCCTTTAATTTTTCGGATATTTTTTCAACACCCGCAAGGAAAGTTTCTTTATTGCTTGTCCAATCACCGCAGAAAGTTCCGCCGTT
>JAZULU010000014.1:0-6595 GCA_045603265.1 Clostridia bacterium | reverse complement strand
CATGGTTGGTATGTCCGTTGCAGTTGCAGTTGCTTGCGAAGTTGCAATGAAATAAAAAGTTTTCAGACCTTTGAATAAATGTGAACTAAAAAATACCGCGGATCCTTCCGCGGTATTTTTGCCTTCTGATTTATTTTTTCTTTTTTACTATAACTACAACGATTATAACAACGGCAACGGCGATAACCGCAACGATAGGAAGAATCCACCAATAATCCATTACATTGAAGGTGCTTTCTTTTGCTTCATCGTTATTTGGTGTTGCTTCAACAGAAGTATCAGGTGTTATATCTGCAGGAGGTGTTGCAGTTGCTTCAACCTCAGTATGCTCGATCTCTCTGTAAGCATCAATTACTTTTCTGTAAGCATCAATACGCTGAGTATCTACTTGTACTGTGCCATCCTCATTATAAATAACGTTGCCGTTTTCATCGCATTTTACGGTGGGGCAAATCCAACCGCCTTCATCGTGCTCGTTCCAAGCATAAGTAAGCACCATATTTGCCTTTGAGTTGTTGGAATTTTCTTTAACGTAATCAAGGGTAAACTTTAATAATTCACCGATTTCTTCCGGTGAAGCATCAAAAGTAAACTTGTTGCCGTAAGGCCATTTTGACTTGTCAGGGTTTGTTATATCGCCACCTACCCAGCTAACGGGATTTTTAAGACGGGGACGGATATCATAGCCCGTTAAAACACAAGGTATAAGACTATAACCGTGAGCATGTGACATTGCGCCGAACTCTTCTGTTTTGCTTCTGCAATAATCGGCAAACTCAACGTATTCGATACCGCCTGCTTTTTTAGGTTCTATTGCATACCACGAAAATGCTTCCGCTCCATTTTTTATGCTTGCATTATTAAGAATGATATCTTTCGAGCTAATCATACCAACTATATAAAGTGCTTCCGTTACGCCGGCTTTGACAGCAGCCTGACGAAGTTCATCAATCATTTTTTGTGTCCACTTGATATCATATTGATATAAGAACACAACGGGACGATTATCAATTCTAACGTAACATTCATCCTTCATTGCCTCAAAAAGCTCGTTCATCGTCTTTTTTGAACGAATGGTTTCAAGTATGCCACACATCAAAACATCGTTTTTCTTTTCACTTTGCAAATGAAGTTTTCTGGGGTCCGACATAGGGTCGGTTGTTTCGTACCAAAGATATGCAAAATAATCAAGACCGCCTGCTTTTGCATAGTCAATTTCCTTTTCAATAATCTCCAGTGAATAGCCCGGGAAGGTTACGTTGCCTGCATCATCAATGTTGCTAAAAAAGGGTGCACGCCAATGAAATTCACTTGGCGAAAGTGCCTTTGCTACCTGTTGTGAAACGTTACTTTTTTTACTGTCGGTTTCAAAGTAGGCATCCCAACGAATTGCACCGATTAAAGTGTTTTCTTGCTTTGTAATTGCGTTGATTTCAGGCAGTTCAATTATTTCCTTTTCAGGTTCTTCAGGCTCCTCAAAGCCAACATAGACGTTATCAACGTAAATGACAAGATCTTTACGGATAGTGGGTAAACGGTCAAAGCAAAGCTCCCACTTGCCTTCGGTCCTTTCAATATCCTCATCGGTTATTTCAAAAGAGAACACACCGTGTGCCCACTCGGATTCGCCTGAAATATTGCCTAAACATATGTATTCGCTATCCTTTTCCATTGCAAAATCAAGATGCTCTTTCTTGGATCTGATCATAATTTGAACATTAAATGCGTCCTCGCAGAAAATGTCCATAGCAATATAGAGGGTATTTGCTTCCTTTATGAAAGGTTTAAGATCAATAATACAGCTTTGCCAAGTATTGTTTTTTTCGGTATAGGCGTTGGTATCTACCTGATACTTCATAACCTTGCCTTCACCTTTGGGATTATCAACAAAGGAGAGTTCACCTGCCGTAAAAATATTCCAGTTTGTTTCACCGCTTTCAAAAGTGGAATCTGCTTCGGAAAGCAGGTTTGTGTTTTCTTCATTATCAGCAAAAACGGTAAGATGTACTCCGCTAAACAAAAAAATGAATGCAAGTAATAGTGAAACAATTTTTCTCATACATAGTCTCCTTAATGGTTAATTATTTTTTCCGTCAAACTTAAGATAGGTCGTTTTTATATTCCTTTATTGCCTTTTTTATAGCATCAAGATGGCTTCTGTCCATAACGTTATTGCCATTTTCATCGGTAACGGTGTTTCCGTTTTCGTCAACGGTTAAGGTGGGACAGCACCAGCCACCCTCATCATGCTCATTCCAAGCGTACATAAGCACGGCGGGAACGTTTTTTGCACCATTTAAGGTGGTTTTTGCGTGCATATAGATTTCTTCACTTGTGCCTGTATAGGCAAAGTTTTTGCCACTCATCCACGATACAGGATTTAATGCGCGAGGTCTAAAATCAAGACCGCAGATAATTAGAGGCACGGTGTCAAGGATATCTTTTGAACTATGAAACATTACGTTGCGATTTTCAACCTTTTCAACAAGTTGTTTATAGGACCAGCCTTCAGCACGAGGAAAGTAACTGTATGATGAAATTGCTTGATATCCCCTTAAACCAAAGGTAAAAGCATCAGCGACGGAATCTCCCAAAGCAATAAAGTATGGGCTTGGATTTCCCTTTTCCATAATACGCGTTCTAATAAGGTCAATATAATCTTTATTAAATTTCATAGCGTAACAAACGAATATGGCAGGGCGGTTAAGAATTTTTAAATAAAAATCTTCCTTACAGGTCAAGGCAAGCTCATCAATGCTGTCATCGTTAAGATAAGTAACGCCTATTATGGCGCACATTTTAATTTTATCGCGCCAAATAGATTTGGTATGCTGTCTTCTTGCATAGCACATAGGATCGTTATTCCCGTACCAGCAATATGCAAAATAATCAATACCCGCGTCAACGGCAAGCTCACATTCCTTATCAAACTGCTCTTGAGTGGGCTCTGAAAAAATAAGCTTATCTTTATCAACTGCCTTTGCAAAGAAGGGCGCGTGGCTATGGAACATATTGGGCGAAAGTGTTTTGGATACCTGCCTTGAAACGTTGCTTGACGTATTTTCAACTGAAAAATATGCATCCCAACGAATGGCGCCTATGGGGCACTTATCAGGAAAAGAATTATTTTCCTTTTCAAAAGGCAAGCGTTCCTCATCCTTTATTATGTAAGAGGAAAGAAAATAATCGTCAAAAGGCTCGTTTGCATTTTGAATGATATAGGATATAACCTCTTTGATTTCAAGTTTATCCCACAAATTGAGAGTTGCGGTTACTTGAGTATATTTATCGGGCGTAATTTCAGCCCTTTCACCATAAACATAGGAGACGTTTTCTTCACCATTTAGCATGTAAGTAATCTTAAAATATGCAGTAAGATGAATTACTTCCTTTTTGCTTTTTATTAAGTATTCAACGGTATAATCGTTTTTACCATCAAGCCTTACTGCAGGCGAGCTGTAACTAAATTTACGGTCTGTAACAGTCAGTGTATCGTCAACCACTTTTAACGTTGCTTCGCCTTCTGAAAAAATGTTTAAGTTTTTAAAAAACATAATGGCATACCTCTAATTTTTTAATTGTATGATAAAACAGCCGATAACGTCATTCAAGACAAATATCAGTTTCCGGCATATCTTTATGCAGTCGTGGGTGATAATGTAACTAAGGAAGCAAAAGGTTTTATCGGGTGCTCTTTGTCTTGTTAAAAAACTACTACTAAATTTTATTAAATATATCGTGATAAGGCCTTATGTTGAAATCGCGGTCTAAAAATGCCATATACAGACCTTTTTCCAAATAACTCTCTTCAATAGGATGTAAATCGGCAACAGGAGACGTTATAAGCCCTTGAGCCAGATATCCTACACCGTGTTTTTTGTATACGGAAAGTTCGCTTTCTAAATAATGCTTTCTTTCTTCTGCTGTAGGAGCTGCCCAGCAACATTCGGTAATGATTATTGGCTTGTCAAACTGCACCAAATAATCAAGAATTTTGCAAAAATCTTTTTCAAATTCTCCCACAGGTTTATTCTTCTGATTGTACGGATGAAGCGTAATTACATCCTCATAAGGTGCTAAAGCGTCAATGTCGCACAAGTCTTTGTTGTCACTGAGGTAACTTTGAGATCCGATTGTTATTGGTCTTGAGTCGATTTTCCTAAGTTCTTCTGTCATACGAAGTAAAAAGTCTGTAACCTTATCAAAATATACCTTATGAACGAAAGCATTGTTGTATGGCTCGTTTGCGATGTCGTGCATTAGTATCTTTGAGTCTTTTATTGCTTCAACTGTTTCGCGAAGGCACTTAATGTATGCAGGTCTTTTGCTTTCTTCGATGTTTTCCATTGTAAACGCGCCAAAGCAAGGCATTCCTACCCATCCGTTAAAGTACGTAGGAATAATGTAAATATCTTCTTTAGTGAGAATATCACATGCTTTTTTAACGTTTTCAAGATATGTAACTCTGTCCTCCATATACGCTTCAAAGGACAACCAAATTCTTAAGGTATTCATAGACGGAAAACGTTCTTTGCCAATCTTAATAAACATTTCGTAACGCTCCGCATCAAAGTTGAGCCATATCTGAGTGCCCGTTCTGCCCCAGTCGGGCTGAATATTAAATCCTTTTACAAATGAATATTTTTCGGTAATTTTTTTATACATATTTTTACTCCTTTATCAACCCTTGCTTCTGTCAAAGATTTCTGCATCTGCTAAAGGCCCCGTTGAAATTTTTCTCGGTTCTTCACACCATACGTTATCGTTCATCATATAGTTTTCTGCTTCTTTGATAAGCTCTAATGAACCGTCATGGAACAAACCGTCATATTCAGTATTAAGGAAAGTTTCCAAAATGTCAATGGCTTCCCACTCACCGATTATTTTTCCTCCCATACAAAGAATGTTAGCATCATTATGTCTGCGTGTCATTCTTGCCAAATACGTACTGTTAACAAGTGCCGCACGAACTCCTTTGAATTTATTTGCCGCAATCGAAATACCGATACCTGAACCGCAAATTAAAAGTCCGCATCTTGCTTCACCGCTTGCTACGGCTTTTGCAACCTTTGCAGCAAAGAATGGATATCTTGTTGTTTCAATATCAGGGTCGTCATCAGAACCGCAATCAACGTAAGGAATGCCTTTGCCCTCTAAATATTCAATACACTTTGATTTCAAATAATATCCTGCTGTGTCGTTTCCTATATAAACTTTCTTTTCCATAATTATTTCACCTCTTTAATTACACCTTTTTTAAGAATTATACAACCGTAAAGTGCTGTTTCACCTGTCATAACAACCGCATAAGCTTTCTTTGCTCTTTCATAAAAGGCAAAGCGTTCAATTTGTTCAATTTTTTCATCTGTATGCTCTTTTATAATTTTATCAAAAACATCCCAGATGGGGGTTTCTACATTATCTCCGGGAATTTTTTGAATAATAAATGCAGGCTTTGCGTATGTGTCCAACGGCATAAGCTTTAAAATTGCTTCCATTACTTCGGGTACGCCGTGTCCATCGCAACGCACACATCTTGCGTTCATACTCTGACCCGGGAAATTTCCGTCGCCTATTACTATCTCATCTCCATGTCCCATTTCCATTAAGATTTTTAAAAGCTCCGGTGAAATAATACTTGGTATTCCTTTTAGCATGACCACACCTCCTTTTTTGATATTGTTAACTTAATCATATCAAAAAGAGGTTTTAATGTGAATTGACAAAAAAGCACCTTTTCAGTATAATGATGTAAAATAACGCAAAAAACGCAGGTGATAATATGGGTAATATTTTTAACTTAAATGCTAACAGGCGAATTATAATCGCGAGTCATAACGTATTTATATCACCTGTCAAACATCCGTCAAGGACACTGAATGAGCATATTATATCGTATGTTTTAAAAGGCAGTTGGAAGTTGGACATAGGTGGCGAAATTATAAATGCAGAAAAAGACTATGTATTTATACAACCTGCTGAAATTGCGCACATTGGACTCAAGGACTGTCCTGCGGGTACACATACTATGTTCGTGCATTTTTCTGTTGCGCCGGGTGATAAACATATAAATACACAGTCATACAAAACCGATGAAAGTTGTATATACATAAACACTATTGTAGAGACAAAGAACAATCCCGAAATCAAAAAAACGCTTGTAAAAACTATAGAAGAACACGCAAAAGGTAATGATTTAAAGGCTTCATCTTATTTAAACATACTTTTATGCGAGCTTTCAGAAAGCACTATATCCGATAAGTCAAAATATGCATTGGTATCCAATGTTAAAAAGATACTCACCACATCGGTCCATAAAAACTTTTCAAATAAAGAAATTGCGCAGATGTTGAACGTGGGTGTAAGAACGGTAGAAACAGCCTTTAAAGAGTGTTGCGGTATGACTATACATCAATATCAGCTGATACAGAAAGTCGAGAGTGCAAAATTCTGCCTTGAATACTATCCACAGATGAAAATAATAGATATTTCATTTAGTTTGGGCTTTTACGATGAATATCACTTCAGCCGACAATTTAAAAAGTTCACTGGATTATCGCCTACGGAATATAGAAAAATGTACTTATGTCAAAAA
>JAZULU010000013.1:0-10961 GCA_045603265.1 Clostridia bacterium | reverse complement strand
AAATAGATGCAAATATATTCTTGTATTTTTTTTCTTGAAATGGTATAATAATAAAAAATATTTTAGGTGGAGTTTATGAAAAATTTAAAAAAACTTGTTATATCAATTTTTGTGTTTTTAAATATTATATCGTGTACTGTGCTTGCAGAAGCATATCTTGAAGGCGATGAGGCTTTGGAGGGTTCGGGATTTCTTGATGGGCTTGATTCTACACTTATCATGGCTAATTGGTACAAAATAGTTTTAATTATAGTCGCCGTATTGTGTTTTTGCGGACTTCTGACAAGCAACATTATCTGGTATAAAAAAAATAAACGTAATAAAAAATAATTTCTTTGTATATAATTTGTTGGTGATATTATGTTGATTAACAGTGAGAAAATATATGTAAATAATAGTTTTGATACAACTGTTTATGGGGAGTTCTATTTAGGGGACTCTCTTGAACTTATGCCAAAACTTATTTCGGAGTATGGTCAAAAGGTAAAATTAGTATATTTTGATCCTCCTTTTATGACTGGGCGCGAGTTTGATGCAAGTATGCCTGTTGGTGAAAAAGGTTTTGCTGGCGATAGAGGATATTATACAAAAATTCCTTCATATTCTGATAACTGGAAAAGTAAAGAAGAGTATTTGGAATTTCTAAAAAATATTTTGATTGGTGCGAAAGAATTGCTTACTGATGATGGTGTTATTAGTGTTCATGTCGACAGGCATGCATCCCATTATGTGCGCCTTTTACTTGATGAAGTTTTTGGTGAAAATTCATTTATAAATGAAATAATATGGCATTATCATTCGGGTGGAAGTAGTAAAAGTTCATTTCCTGCAAAGCATGATAATATTTTTGTTTACGGCAAAAATTCAAAAGTAAAGATTAATCCTGCTGCTGCGGGAAAAGCACGCACTGACAAACGTCATAATCATATGAAACGTTCTATAGATGTTGATGGCAGAGTTTATTTTTCCATAAAAAGCAACGGAAAAGAATATAAATATTACGAGGATGATATTGTTGCTTTTGATGATGTGTGGGAGATACCGCATCTTCAACAAAAACACCCCGAAAGAACGGGATTCGGTACACAAAAACCCCTTGAACTTCTTGATAGGCTTATTCGCTCGTGTACAAAACCCGGAGATATTGTTTGCGATTTGTTTGCCGGTAGCGGAACAACACTTATCAGTGCGTTAAATAACGGAAGAAGATACATTGGAGTAGATAAATCAGCATTAAGTCTTCTTACGTTCAGAAGAAGATTGACGGAAAAGAATTGTTTTGATACAACAATTTATCATACTGCAGTTGCAGATGACAAGGCAGGAATAATACTTCATAAACAAGAAGACGATAAATTTGTTTCTATTACTTTTGATGGTTATAGAACACTTGAGTCTGATATTGATCTTCCTAAATATAATGACGGTTTACAATATCTTACTTACGTTTCAGTAGGGCGAATTGAAGATGGTGCTTATATTACGGAAGATTATTCTGTGCGAACTACATTGAAACCTGCTTTAAAATGCAATTTTACTGTGCCCAAAGAGGGGAATAAAGCTGTTTATTTCTGCGATTGTTTGGGTAATCACAGATTTGTTGAAATTTAAGGTATTTTTATGGAACTTAGCGTTTTAAATGGAATCGGTCCTAAAAGACTTCAAGCTTTAAATAAACTGGATATTTTTTGTGTTGAGGATTTAATTGCGTATCTTCCACAAAAATATAGGGACCTAACTGTAATTACAAAAATTAATGCAGCGGCGGTAGACGTACCGTCGCTTTTTAAGGTGCGTATTTTACAAAAACCTATTGTTAAGTATCCAAGAAAAAATTTTAGTATTGTTACATGTGAGATTGAAGACGTTTCAGGAAGAGCCCAGGCAATTTGGTATAATCAACCATATATTGCAAAAAACGTTAAAGAATTTTCGGACGTATATTTGTATGGATCTATAGAGATTAAGCAGGGCAAAAGACGTATTATGAACCCAAGTATCGAACATGAAGATGAATTATCTATTGTTCCGGTTTACCGTTTACCTGCATCAACCGGCATGAATCAAAAATCAATGCGCTCACTTATGCACCAAGCAATAGAGTATTGTGCTCAAAATGAAAAGGATGAGTTTACTTCTGAATTTCGTGCAAAGCACAAACTTTGCAATCGTGAATTTGCAATAAAAAACATACATTTTCCCCAAAATGATCAAGCGTTGCTTGCTGCCCGTAGAAGACTTTGTTTTGAAGAACTTATAAATATTCAGGTTTATTTAAAACTTCGTAAAAAGCAAAATGAAACTGAAGCGGGAAAAGTTTTTGTAATTGATAAAGTCCAAATAGAAGAATTTGTAGATAAATTACCTTATAAACTTACCGGAAAACAAATTAAATGTCTTGAAGAAATTTATAAAGATGTTACCGGTGGAAAGGCAATGAATCGTCTTGTGCAGGGTGACGTTGGTTGCGGAAAAACGATTGTAGCATTTATTTCGATGCTTTTTTCTGTTCAAAATGGCGGACAAGCTGCGTTGATGGCACCAACCGAAATTCTTGCACGTCAACATTATTTACAACTTTGTAAGTTCTTTGGCGAAGAAAATGTTGCGTTTTTATCAGGATCATTATCATCTGCAGAACATAAACGTGAACTTTTGAGAATTAAAGATGGATCTGCAAAATATATTGTCGGCACTAATGCCTTAATACAAAAAAATGTTGAGTATAATAATTTATTGCTCATTATAACTGATGAACAACATCGATTCGGCGTTGCACAAAGGGCAAAACTATTTTCTAAGGGAAATTCGCCTCATACTTTAGTTATGTCAGCAACACCTATACCAAGAACTTTATCGCTTATTGTTTTTGGAGATCTTGATATTTCTATTATTGATGAGTTGCCTGCAGGCCGTCAAAAGATTTCAACTTCAATTATTGCAAAAAATCGCGAAGCGGATATGCTTAAATACATAAGAAATGAACTCCTTGGCGGAAGACAAGCATATTTTGTTTGCCCGTTGATTGAAGAAGATGAAGAAAGTACTCTTGTTTCTGCAGAAGGTTTGTTTGAAGAATTGTCATCCGGTATTTTTTCAGATATTCCCATTGCTTTAATGCATGGAAAAATGACTGCGGAAGAAAAAAATGCCGTTATGGATAAATACGTTTCGGGCGAAATAAAAGCGCTTATTTCAACAACGGTTATTGAAGTAGGTGTAAACGTTAAAAATGCCACTATAATGGTTATTTACGGTTGCGAAAGGTTTGGTCTTGCTCAACTGCATCAGTTGCGTGGGAGAGTTGGAAGAGGAAATCTTAAGTCATATTGCTTCATGCTTACTAATAACTCCAATCCTGATACACTTGAAAGAATAAAGATTATGACCAAAAGCAACAATGGCTTTGATATTGCACAATATGATTATGAATTAAGAGGTCCCGGTGACTATCTTGGCAAAAGACAAAGCGGTGTTGCTGAAGCAAGATTTTCTTATGCGCTTTCAAATACGCTATTGTTGAAAGAAACTCAAACTATTGTTGAAAACGAGATTTTGCCTAATATTGAGTCATATTCAGAACTTATAGAATCTATTGATAAAAAATTCAATAAAGAATTAACGGATATAGCATATAACTAAAATTTACCAAAAAATAATTTGTATAACACTTCCTTTTATGTTAAAAATAAAAACAGAACTTCAAAGGGAGGTGAATTTATAATGGCAAAGTCAAACAAAGCTGCTCTTGAAAACATGAAGTACGAAGTTGCTAACAGCCTCGGCGTAAACATGAAGAAGGGCTACAATGGTGATCTTTCATCTAAGGACAATGGTCGTGTTGGCGGCGAGATGGTTCGCAGAATGGTTGAACAGTACGAGCAGAACAATAAGTAATTAATAAACAAAGCAGAACAATTTTTGAATTGCTCTGCTTTGCATACATAAAAGAAAACCGCTTACATTTTTTTGTAAGCGGAATTTTTTTATTTCTTTTCCATATCCTTTGCTTCTTCACGACTAAGGTCAACTTCATCTTCGTCATATTCTACAACAGCAATAGCTGCTTTATTGAAAACAAGTTTAACCTCATCGGGACCAACTGCTATGGTAACGATATCATCATTAATATCTTTAACAACACCATAGATACCGCAATCCATCATAACACGGTCGCCGTTTTTAAGGTTGTTTTTTCTTTCCTGCATCATTTTCTGGCGCTTTCTCTGTTTACGACCGGAAAACCACATGAAAACGATCATTGCGATCATAATCAGTAATAAAGGGAGTGATTGTTCTAAACTAGAACCGTTAAGCAACGTAAAATTATTAATCATTTCAGAATATTTCCTTTCGATATTTTATATAGATATATTAACAGATAACTGTTTTTTTTACAAGTGAAATTTTAGTTAATTTTAGTTATATCCGTATTTTTGCAAAAATTCGTTTTTAAAATCAAGAGAACGGTCTTCCCAAATCGCTTGTTTTAAGTCTTCAGTAAGTTTGTGAAGGAAACGAATATTATGAATAGAAGCAAGTCTTGCACCCATAATTTCACCTGCATTTAACAAGTGGCGGATATATGCCCTTGAATAGTTTCTGCAAGCGTAACAATCACATTCTTCGTCAAGAGGTCTGGGATCTTCTTTGTATTGGGCGTTGCGTACAACTACTTTTCCATGACTTGTCATAACGGTACCGTTTCTGGCGATTCGAGTAGGAAGAACGCAATCCATCATGTCAATTCCACGAGTAAAGCCTTCAACAAGACAATCGGGGGAGCCTACACCCATAAGATAGCGTGGTTTGTCTTTGGGCATAACAGGCATAAGATCATCAAGGATTTCATACATAAGAGGTTTAGGCTCGCCGACGCTTAAACCGCCTATTGCAATTCCGGGACAATCGGTAAAACTTGCGGTAGCTTTTGCACTTTCACGTCTTAAATCCTTATACATGCTTCCTTGAACAATACCGAAAAGGGCTTGGTTATCATTTGTCCATGAATTATGACAACGCTCAAGCCATCTGAGCGTTCTTTCCATATTTTCTTTTGCATCACGATATTCACAAGGATATGGGGAACAAACGTCAAATTGCATCATAATATCTGAGCCTAATGCTTGTTCTATTTCCATAACCTTCTCAGGCGAAAACAAGTGTTTAGAACCATCCAGATGAGAGTTAAAATATACGCCTTCTTCTTTGATTTTTCTTAAATCTGAAAGAGAAAATACTTGGAAACCACCGCTGTCTGTAAGGATAGGCCTATCCCAGTTCATAAACTTATGCAGTCCACCCATTTTTTTAACAAGGTCGTGACCGGGACGTAAATATAAATGATATGTATTTGATAAAATTATCTGTGAATTTACTTCTTTTAATTCTTCCGGTGAAACGGCTTTTACTGTTGCCTGTGTACCAACCGGCATAAATACCGGAGTTTCAATAACACCGTGTGGGGTAGTAAAGCGGGTGATTCGTGCACCGCTTTGTTTACACTCTTTTAAAACTTCAAACTTAAATTTATTTGTTTTCATACTATTTCTTTCTATCTTATAAAATGATCATTGCGTCGCCAAAAGAGAAAAATTTATAATCATTCGCTTTGGCTGTTTCATATACTTCCATAATTTCTTCTTTTGAGCATAATGCACTTACAAGCATTAACAAAGTAGATTCAGGTAAATGGAAGTTTGTTATCAGGCAATCAACGGCCTTGAATGTATATCCGGGATAAATAAAAATATCGGTATCACCGCTTGATGGGTGAATAATTCTGTTAGTATCTGCAACGCTTTCAAGCGTACGACAACTTGTTGTACCTACAGATATAATGCGTCCGCCGTTTTTTCTGCATAAGTTGATTTTTTTTGCGGCTTCATCGCTTACCGAATAATATTCACTGTGCATTTTATGATTTAATACGTCATCAACCTGAACAGGTCTAAATGTACCAAGACCAACATGAAGAAGTACCGGAACGATTTCAACACCCATATTTTTTATTTTTTCTAAAAGTTCGGGAGTAAAATGTAACCCTGCAGTAGGTGCGGCCGCTGATCCTACTTCCTTTGAATAAACAGTTTGATACATTTCTTTATCTTCAAGTTTTTCGGTGATATAAGGTGGCAGTGGCATTGAGCCTAAACGATCAAGTATTTCTTCAAAAATACCATCATACTCAAATCGTATTATTCTGTTGCCGTCGTCCTTAATTTCAATGACTTCGGCAAACAATTCGTTTCCAAATTTAAAACGCACACCGGGTTTGGCTTTTTTTCCAGGACGTGCAAGAATTTCCCAAGTATCAGTAGCTATTCTTTTTAAAAGTAAAAACTCAATAAATGATCCGGTATCTACGCGCTCGCCTATAAGACGTGCAGGAAGAACACGGGTTTCATTTATAACAAGACAATCGCCTTTATTTAAAAAATCCGGTAAATCATAAAAATGTTTATGTTCAATTTTTTTTGTTGATCTGTCATACACAAGAAGTTTAGCATGATCTCTAGGTTCAGTAGGAGTTTGTGCAATAAATTCTTTTGGCAGATCATAGTAAAAATCACTGGTTTTCATATTTAATCCAACTGCATCCTTGTTTGTTTAGATGACTCATTTTGTTTAATTCCAAGGTGCTCATATGCTTTAGGAAGAACGATTCTACCTCGTGGAGTTCTTGAAATAAATCCTAATTGAAGAAGGAAAGGTTCAATAACGTCTTCAATAGTAATATCTTCTTCACCGGTTGATGCGGCAAGAGTATCCAAACCTACGGGGCCGCCACCAAATTTTTCAATCATGGCAAGAAGAACGCGTCTGTCGCTTCCATCTAAACCTAAACGGTCAACTTCAAGCATTTCCAAAGCTTCATCAGCAATATTTTTTTCAATAATTCCGTTGCCTTTTACTTGCGCAAAATCGCGCACGCGCTTTAAAAGACGGTTAGCAATTCTCGGTGTTCCTCGTGAGCGAAGTGATATTGCTTGTGCACCATCATCTTCCATGGGAATCTCAAGTATTGAAGCACTTCTTTTAATTATTTTTGCAAGATCTTCTGTATTATACATTTCAAGCCTGCAAATAACACCGAATCTGTCACGCAAAGGACCTGTAAGCATACCGGCACGAGTTGTTGCACCAATTAGCGTAAATGGGGGAAGGCTTAAACGAACAGAGCGTGCTGAAGGACCTTTGCCGATCATAATATCTAAGGCAAAATCTTCCATTGCGGGATAAAGTACTTCTTCAACACTTCTGTTTAATCAATGAATTTCATCAATAAATAAAATGTCGTTTTCATTTAAGTTAGTCAAAATTGCGGCAAGATCACCTGGACGCTCAATAGCAGGTCCGCTTGTAACGCGAATTGAAACTCCCATTTCTGCTGCAATGATATTGGCCAACGTTGTTTTTCCAAGACCGGGAGGACCGTATAAAAGTGTGTGATCTAGGGCTTCTTTTCTTTCCTTTGCGGCAGAAACGAAGATACTTACCATTTCTTTTACTTTTTCTTGTCCGATATAGTCTTCAAAACTTTTTGGACGAAGGGAGTTTTCGCTATCAACGTCTTCTTCCAGTAAGCCTGAAGTTATTATTCTTTCATCTTCCAAAAAAATTACCTCCTATCAAGACTTTTTAACACTGCACGAATAATACTTTCGGTATCTTTGCAATCAGGCGCAACGGCTTCAACAGCCTTAGATGCTTCTTGTGAAGAATATCCTAAGGCGGCAAGAGCATAGATTGCATCGCTTATCATACTTGATTGAGGTGCGCTGCCTTTTTGAATTGTTGCATTTACAAGTTCATCGTTATCAACTTTTTCTCTTAATTCAAGAATCATTCTTTGCGCAGTCTTTTTACCAATGCCTGGAACACGCGTAAGAGCATTAGCATCGCCCCCAACAAGAATCATCGCAAGATCACCTGCAGAAATAGATGAAAGTACTTGAAGTGCTATTTTTGGTCCAATGCCGCTAACGGAAATAAGGCGTAAGAACATTGTTCTGTCTTCTTTTGTTAAAAAACCAAAAAGTATGATGGCATCTTCACGTACATGTTGATATGTGTAAATTTTAGTTTTTTGTCCTATTGTAACAGAGTTCATAACACTAGTGGGGCATTGGATATAATATCCAATACCGTTGTTATCAATTACTACACCGTTTAAATCGGTTTCTTCAACTGTTCCTGAAACGTATGCATACATATTAATACCTACTTTATTTTAAATTGAGAACTCATTTTTGCAGTATGTGCATGGCATATTGCGGCGGCAAGACCATCAGCAGCATCATCGGGTTTAGGAATTTTATCAAGATTAAGAAAATACATTACCATTTGCTGTATCTGATGTTTATCTGCTCTGCCGTAACCAACAATGGCTTGCTTTATCTGAAGAGGTGTATATTCATAAAGCTCGCTTGTCTTCATTGATGCGGCCGCAAGCAATGCACCACGTGCTTGAGCAACGTTTATTGCAGTTTTAACATTATTATTAAAAAACAATTCTTCAATAGCGATGGCATCGGGTTTAAAGCGATCAATAACGGTCTGAACGTCAGTATATATATTCCTTAAACGAACGGGCGTAGGCATATCCGGCGGGGTAGAGATCACGCCGTACTCAATCATTTTATGCTTGTGTCCGTTTGTTTCAATAACACCGAAGCCAAGGGTTGCAAGGCCCGGATCAAATCCTAAAATAATCATAATCAAAATTAAAGCACCTTTTGGGAATAATCCTTCAAGGTGCTACTAAAAGCTGCCTTTATTTATTGTTTATCGGTTGCAAGAAGTCCATAATAAATTCTGTCAACGGTTGTTCCGTTTTCAAGAACGATATCGGACAACATAATGCCTTCCTTACGGAAACCTAATTTTTCAGCAAGTTTCTGTCCGGGATAGTTGTCTTTATCAATACGCGTATAAACTTTGACAAAATCATATCCCTTAAAATACGAATTTTTTATCATTTCGTTTGAGGTGCGATAAGCAATACCTCTGTGGAGGAATTCTTCGTTACCGATTATGATATAATATTCGCCTTTGCGGTTTAAATCATCAATATTAATAAGACCAAGCATGCCGATAGGATATGTTTTACCGTCTTCCTCATAAACATAAATCATATAGTCATCACGGGATTTATCAAGCAATGCGCGTTGATACCATTTTGTTCCTTCATTTATATTTTTGGGGAGATAGCCGTGGAAACCCTTTACATGGGAATGATTAGATGCCCATGAAACCAAATAAGGAATATCGGATCTTTCCATTTTGCGGATACTAAGTTTGTAACTTAACATAATTACACCTCAAATAAAAGTTGTTTTTTATTATTATATCAAATTTTACAAAAAATGCAATGATGAATTTTAAATATCGGAATATTTTTATTAAAAAAATTATATATTTTACTGTAAAGTTGCAAAAAAACATTGGGAGGATCAATTTATGGAACTTAATATTGAAAATTTACAGTTTGATTCCGTTGAAAAAAGAAGTTTTAATGTAAACGTTTCTTTAAAGGAAATGATAAGTGAAGAAGCAAAATTATTAAGCGTAAACGCCTATGCTACTTGTGGCAGAAGTGAGATGCTTAATAATGAAGTTATTATAGAGGGGATAGTAAAATATTGCGCAGTTATAAAAACAGATGATTTTATAGATACCATTGAAAAAAGTGAAAGATTTACAATAAATGAAAATATTTTAGGAATAGAACCTAATTCTAAAATGATTACTTCGGCACGGACAGAACATGTTCGTGGGCATATTGAAGCAGGAAAACTTATGCTTTCTTGTTGTGTTCGAGTTGATGCTTTAGTTTTTAATACCGAACAATGCAGTTATATTAACGAACTTGATGGGGATGAGTATAGAAAAAAAGAACAGATAGTTAAAGTGTTTAATGTAACAATGACAAAACAAATAAGATGTAGTGTTTCTCAAAGCAGTGAACTTTCACCAAGAGTTCCTGAAATAAATAAAATTTTATCTGTAGATGCTTTCGCGGAGGTGAAGGAAGCCCATATTTCAGCGGGGCAACTTATTGTTGGCGGGGAGATTTTTTTACAAACTGTCTATAACTCTACAGATGAATATGAACCGATAATACAAGTTTCAGATAAATTTGATTTTTCACATCTTGTAGAAGTAAATGAAATTGATTCGGGTAAACCGATTGTTGTTTTAAATATTGAAGATATAAATACAAGTATTTCTGCAAACCAACAAGATGAAATGAGAATAATTAATTATAATATAAATTTGTGTGGCTTTGCATATTCAGGAGAAAACGCCGAAAAAACCGTAATAAACGATACATATTCAATTAAAAATAAAATTGATTGTGATAAAGATAAAATCGTGTTTACAAATTTAGGGGAAGAAACAACTTCTTTTATTAATAAAAGCATAAGTGCTAAGGTGCCCGAAGGAAATAATCCTATTTCAAGAATCAATTCTGTAAGTTTTACTCCTGAGATACTTTCGTGTGAGGTAAAAGATTCAAGAATATTTTTTAAATGTTCAGGTGAGGTAAGTGCTGTTTATACAGCATCATCGAGTGGTGATACTGAAGGATTTAATACAACGGTAAACTTTGAGATCATTGATGATAATTCAACTATAAATGATTCTGAAAAAATTATTGCAACCATAAGATTAAATGATATGCAAGCAATTCTTTTATCAGGAAATGAAATCGAGATACGGGCAGGTCTTTCGTTAAAAACGGTTGCTCAATATGAAACAGAATGTGAAGTTGTAAAAAATATTGAGTTAAAACAAGATAATGATTTTCCTGAATTTGGAATAATTATATACAGTGTTCAGCATGGCGATACGTTGTGGGAAATATGTAAAAAATACGGTGTGGATCTAGATGAAATTATGAAAATGAATCGTGATTTAACCGAAACACCCGAGGCAGGAAGAAAAATTTACATTTT
>JAZULU010000012.1:0-12699 GCA_045603265.1 Clostridia bacterium | reverse complement strand
TGCCCGTTTTTGCCCGTCTACGTTTCAGAGGGTAATTACATTACCCATGTGCTTACAATGACAAATACACGCATTTCAACAGACTTTCAACAAATTATCAACAAAATTGTGGCCAGTTTCAACACCGAATTTTTGTGCAGTTTTACACTATGTTTAAAAGAGCATTTTGAGTATAATATAATTATAGCACGAACAATGAACCACACCACGGGAACGTGGCACAATATAAAACAAGGTTGTCACGTTCGTGCTAAAAGCTAAACCAATTTTCAAAATCATTTTAGTGTAAGGATGTGTATTTTTTATGGCAAGAAGAAACAATGAAACACAGGCAACAGGCAACAAGCCATTTGCAACAGCTAATATTTCAGGTGTTGTACACTGTGCATACTGTGACGGTAGGAAGTACGATTATATCACAATTAAGGTTAACCATAGTTATGATGATTACTACGATCTTTTTAAAGTAGCCGTGTCAAAGAACTATGACATTCCCGACGACGGACAGCCTATTGAGGTTAAGTGCTTCATGAAGTCTTATAAGGGCGAAATTTCCTTTAAGGAAGTATCAGCCGACACACAGTAAACAAACGGCGGTTAGTGCTGATAACGTCGCAGAATGTGACGAATATGAGTTAATATTAGACATGTTCTCCGACGGTCTACCATTTTAAAAGAAAAGGTGATAAAATGAATTCTCCGTATATGGGTAATTTTAAAGTGACACAGATTCAACACAGTTCGCACGACGGATTAGATCTTGTTGGCATTGACAGCAAAGAAATACACGCTACAGTTTCGGGCGTAGTGCAATACGCAGGGTGGCAAAACCATAATGACCATAAAGAGGGATTCGGGCAGTATGTTTGTATTTATGACAAAAATACAAAACTGTATTACTATTATGGTCATTTAAGTGAGATTCGCGTAAAGACGGGCGATCTCGTTAAATGCACCGACGTTATCGGTATAGAGGGGCATACAGGTTATACTATACCCGACAATGAAAACGGTTCACATTGTCATTATTGTGTGCGTCCCTATTTCCGTGCAGGGTGTTGTGACGATATTAGCAAAATATCGGGCATACCAAACGCATTAGGCACATACAACGACGGCTACAAACCAACAGAAAACAAATCCACAAAACGACAGATATCAATAACAGTAGATATCGAAGATCACAAATACAGCGGTTTAATTGAGGAGGAATAAAATAATGAAAATACTTAATAGTTCACAGCTTGCAAGCCTTGTTAACACAATGCTTAAAAATTCACGTGGAACAACGACAACGGCTGACGGCGCGGAAGCTGACGGCCTGATCGTTAGCGAAGATCTTTCAAACCTTGTTGACGCAGGCGTTGAACTTGCAAACAACATTTCAGCGCTTAACCTTCGCAACATTGTTACGGGTATGCTTGAAGGCGTCGGCAGAATCCTTTACGAAAATGCAAAGTTAACAAGTCCTTCACGTTTCGATCTCTTTATTGATATTGACAGTTATAACACAATTCTTGAAAAGGTTCGTATTTCTGCAATTGAGTTTGAAGAATCTTACGTTTACGCAACAAGCGGCGGTAGTTCGTTTGAAGACATGTTTAACAATCATCCTCTTACTTTCACTGTAAAGGTGTGGAACTCTATTGGCTCATACAGAACGAAGCCGTTCACAATCTCAGAAATACAGCTTGCATCTTCTGCAAGAAATCCCGAAGAACTTATACGACTTATCGGACAGATTTATGCGGTAGTCGAAAGAACATACTATAAGGCACTTAGAGAGGGCGAAAAGAGAGTTGTAAACAATCAGGCGGCTAATTGCTGTATGTATCGCAACGGCATTAACTGCATTGACGTTCTCGAAGAATACCGAAAGAAAACAGGCGTTTCACTTACACGTGATCAAATGGCAAACTCAGACGAATTTAAACGTTGGTTCTATGGTTTTTATAAGCATTATAAGATGCTTATGGGCGAAGAAACTGGAAACTTTAATGCAGAAAATAACCTGATCAATACTGACGATGAAGACCGCCGCGCATTTATGCTCGAACCATTTGTAACATCACTTAGAACAATTTCACACTATGAAGACGGTGCTTATTTCAAAGACGCTCTTGACGGTGTTACTGAAATACCATTTATTCAGAACGTTAACGAACCTGATAAAATTTCAATCGTTCCTGTTGAACCGCCCGAAGGAAGCGGAATCACAGGTATTGAGATAAGCGACATAATCGGAATGTTATGGGATAAACGTGGTACAATGCTTAGCGCTTCACGTATTGAAGCAGGTTCACAGCCTAATAACTTCGATAAGTGGGAAAACTACGTTAATAATTTCACTGTCCGCGAAATGTGTGATAAGGGCAGTAACGCTATACTTTTTGTAGCACACGACGCAAGCGGTGTAACAAAGGCATACACAACTACAACAGAGTAAATGAAATAAAGGGACAGTTTAAACGCTGTCCCTTTTATAGAAAGTGAGTTGATAATATGAATCGAATTGATAAAGTACTTGCAAAATATCGCAAAGAATTTGACGGACGTTTCTGCACTATGTGGGACAGAACGGGTATATATGGACAGTTAATACAGTTAATCGGCGCTGAACAATTTACATGGACAGGACTGCCTAAAACAACAAATTCGCACTACGCAGAACGAAACATTAATTCAGGTATGGCGTTAGCTTACGAAATACCTAATGGTATATCAATTGTAAACAAAGGTTTTACAATAACACCATGTGCGTTTAGTACAACGTTAAACAATAACGGACTTGCAAACAAGGTTATAACACACGGCTCTGACTACGATTTAGAATTTGATTTAACACGTGATAAATGCGTACTGATTAAAAACAACGATTATCTTTACAGTGAATATCCAAATTTATTATGGTTCGCTGAAATGCTTGCAAGGACAGACAACAGCGAAAAAGCGCTGATCATATGGTCTAAAGTACATCCAATAGCAAAGGCGTCAACAGGTATCGAAGCTGAAAAACTGAAAGAAGTACTCCGCGCAATGATCAACGACGACGATCTTTTTAACGTTGTTTCGGACAATTCAAAGATTATCACAGGACAGCCTAACAGCCGTGATGATCAGGTGTTAAGACTAACTGACGAAAACGGCGTTGATAAAATGCATTTTCTTTCTGAATTTCACTATGAGTTAATAAGACGTTACTGCACGCTATACAACATACCATTTAGAACAACGTCGAAATCGGCGCAAAATCTTGAAAGCGAATTGCATAACACCGACATTTTTTCAAAGATTATCAATGAGAACCGCTTGAAATGCCGAAAAGAAGCGGCGGCAGAAATCAACGAAAAATTCGGTTTAAACGTCAGCGTTGATTATTCAGAAATATTAAAAATGGAAAATGAAGTTATAGCAGCTAACGTTGAAAATGAAAAGGAAGATAATGTTAGTGATAAAGTGAGTGTGAACAACAATGAAAACGATACAGAAAAACCAAACGATCAAACAGCCTAATTGTATTGACGAAAACGGGTATTTAAACATAAATCCAATAATTGATATTGCCAAAGAGATAGACTGCCCGTTTATCGCTCTGATAGGTGAAAAACGTATCGGAAAAACATATGGTTGTATAAAGTACGGTTTACAAGATCATTACAAAAATAAAACCTCTATGTTTTACGCAAGGCGTTACGATAAGACATTTACTGAAAATATATGCGGTAATTTAGTCAGTGTACACCGTCAGGAAATAATAAATTTATCCAATGCAAAACACAACACAGGTGAACTTCGCGGAAAATATTTCGATTTAGTACGAAAAGAAACAAAAAAAGACGGCACGGAGACAAGGAAAAACAGAGTGCATTTTGCATACTGTAGGTCATTGAACAATATCGAAACAGAAACAGCCGACGACAAAGAAGATATATCTTGTATTGTTTATGATGAATTTTTAACACGTGGCGCGGAACTCAAAGACGAATTTAATAAACTAATGATTCTCCACGCTAATGCGACAGGCAAACGAACTGACCATTTTATACCAATGTTTTTGTGTGGTAATACAGTCAATCGTGAATCCGTCGTCGCTGAATGTTTCGGTATCGATCTCCGAAAGATGAAACGCGGATTAAATATCATAACAAATTCAAAAGGACAGGTTCGATGTATCGTTTTCTATAGTCCCGAAACGTCAAAAAGCACAAAGGCCGCTGAAACATACTATGACAGATTTGAAAACGATCACATTAATATGATATCGCACGGTGATTGGACGTTAGGCACTTACAAGATAGCAAGTCAGCGCGAAATGTCTTTGCGTGGTACGTCCTTACTGATCAGGCATAAAAGCATAACAGTTAAATTAACCGTTGCTGTTGACGGCATACAGCCACGTGTAATTATAACTAAACCTGATAACATTTATGATATACGCATAGACACAAACTTGACGAAAACAGCTATAAACTATTTACCGCGTAAAATATGCGAACTAATATTGAGCGGTTATATGGTCGTTGAAAGTCCCGAAATAGGCGAAAATTTCCGCGACATATGTAAGCATTTGAACAATGCAAAACAAATTGTTAATTTTATCGAATGATAGGAGTGATTAATATATGAACGGTTTTCCGAAAACAATTAACGAACAAATCAGTGGATATTATGACGCTGACGTTGAACATTTTAAGTTGACAGATAAAGACGGTAACACCATATTGACAGGTGCAGAAGTGTTAGAATATTTTAATGACACGTATTCAGGATATAAAACACAGATTACATTATTTAATTTATGGGATGTATACAATGCTATACACAAACCCGATTTTTTAAGAGCGTATGAAGCGTCAGTGTTAGAGTATAATCCAATATCTAATTATGACAGCAAAGAAACTAACATATATTTAACAAACGAGGGAAAAGAAAAGAACGAAGTAAAACACGGTAAAACTACCACAAATACAGCAAATAACGTTACAAATGAAACGCAAACAACTTCCGACGTTGACACGACTTATCGCCCCGAAGAAAAAACGATACAGTCAGGAAGTACAACAGTAGCAGACAGCGGAACGACGACAACAGATATCACAAGAGAAGCAAAAAGTTTAACCGTAGGTGAAAAAACATATTCTGCCGATGAAGTCAGGGCAGAAATAAAAGAAAAGTCAGGTAATATTGGTGTAACAACTTCACAACAGATGCTACAGAGTGAAATTGATTTGAGACTGAACCCTGTTGTTATGCTGTATCTTGACGAATTTGCAAACACATATTTTTACCATGTAGGGGGTTGTTGGAATGATTTTGACGATACAGAGAACTGTTGACGCACCTAACGTGATCAACAAGAACGTTGAAAACATTGTAACATTTAACAATGTAAAGCCGTATGAACCGTGTGATATTTTAGAACCTAAATTTGTTGTGGAATACAATACCGATATTTACGGCGCTAATTACTGCTATTGTGACACGTTCGCAAGATCGTATTTTATAACGGACATTTCAATATTAACAGCGCGTAGGATGTTAATAACATGTAGCGTTGACGTTTTGCAAACATATGTTTCAAACATCTTGAAGTGTGACGTTTCAATCATTAGGTCAGAATCCGAAGGTTCAACAGATATACCCGACGGTTCATATCCTGTAAACCCTTCGCGTGTATGGTATGAAGGCATAATTTTACAGGGTAACGAAATAGGAAATTTGATTGATTTAACACCATATATAGTCGGTGTTAATGCAAGCTATACGTAAAGGTGGTGTTTATATGCAATACAATGAAACGTTATTTGGTGAAAAAATCCCCGCATATTCAAACAGTTTGCACACTAATGAACTTTTTAGTTTTGCAAGTAAAAATATAAGTGTGCAGTCGCTATATTATAACGGTACTGCAACATTAGGCGAAAATTTTCCCGACGATCTTTTTTATTGGCAAATTTCCTCAGACAGCCCATATTCAGCAATGTCATATAAAAACCGTGGTGGAAGTTCAGGAGCATACACATATAACAAATACGACGGTGAAAAAAATAAAGCTAATGTGCCGATTGTACTTGCAACGGGTAAACCAAAAAGAGATACAGACTATAATTTTGACGTTAGCGGTTCATTTGACGGTAACGTGTCGATGAATAACATGGGTGCTGAATCACTTTACAACAGTAAAGTAAAACCCGTTAACAGTAATTCGCCGAATTGGTATAAAACAGACGCGTTACCGACAACAGTACCTTCACAGGGGTTTTTTAACGGAACGGCTTTTATCGCCGATTTTAACTATAATAATGTGATCGCTGAAATTCTTGTGGGAACTGGCGATTACCCAAATACCACACTTGCAAACTACATTGCAAATAGCAATACAGCGGCAAACCGTATTAAAAGCATAGGCGTTAAAATTTACGTAGGTTCAGAACGTTCAGGCAATAGTAAAACAAGAACATCTTTGCAATACGGTACATATAACGAAAACGGCGTAGAAATCACACGAAACGTCGGTTTTAGCGGAATTGTAACCGACTATAAATATAACGTTCCTGAAGGTGTTAAAGCCTTATTGGAGTACCCTTATAACGAATTGTGCAGAACTGAAACGCTTTATGCAGCGTCTGATTATATGTTGCTTTTTAGCGGTCATTGCAGTACATCGTTAACAACATTTTATCAGTGTTACTTACTGGATGATGATAAATGGGAACTTGTTGAAGGCGCAACGGCGTTTACTCTTAAGAAATCAGGCAACGACATTTATAATGATGACGACTTCGATTATATTAGAAAACTAATTGCCTATTTAGGCTTTTGGTTTACCGACGGTGGAAACGTATCGGCGCTTTTGGGTGAAGATGCTATTGATTACGGCGACGCTGAAAACGTTCCGACGGGTGTATATCAGGCAGTTATTGAAGAAGGTGTAACGACAGGCGAATTCATTCCGCTTGCAATAGCACGTGATAACGATCAATCAAAGTGGGGTAGTGAATTCAGGGATAAAAACGGTTATGACGGAAGAACAAACGGCGGCGATACTCAGAATAAAGGTGATCTACGAACCGTTTTAAATCGTGGAACGATCGGCGGTTCTGTGAAATGGTTTGCATTAAGCGAAACTCAATTAAACGATCTTATCAAATGGACAAATTTGGGTTATCAGCCACAAAACAACGATCAATTTGTACTTGACTACAAGGGTACAAACCCTGCTGAATACATAACAGCAATAATGTTTATGCCGTTCGTTCCGAAGTCAACAGGTTCTTTACGTGATATTTTCATAGGCCCTTTAAATACAAATGTGCAAGGTTTGCAGTTAGACTATGAATACGGCATAACAATTAATTTAGGTTTTCACAAGTTAGAACGTGAATATAATGATTTCAGAGATTACAAACCGTATACGAATATCAGTTTATACATTCCGTTTTGTGGCACGGTTGAACTTGACGCGGCAAAAATCTACGGTATGACTATTAATGTCAAGCTAATGGTAGACATAGCAACGGGCAGTTGTACAGGTCTGATATTTGCCGACGATCTGTTGATTGATACAGTTAGCGGACAGTTAGGTGTAAAACTTCCGTTGAACGTTTTTAATATGGCTGATTATCAGGATACAATAATAAATGCGGCATACAATTTAAAATCAGCCGAACGTTCAAAAGAAGCGGCGTTGATCGGAACGTATGCAGGAGCTATAGTTGCAGGAGCAACAAGCGGCACGGGTATAGGACTTTTAGCAGGAGCGGCAGGCATAGCATTAGGACAGCAAAAGTATAATAATGCAGTTGATACTATCGAAAATATTAAATATAATGTTCAGCATACACAGCCAAAACAAACGCAGATCAGCACAGCGGACGCGGCAAACCTGTTAGGCATGGAACGTAATGCAAGGCTAATTATTACGCGTCCTTATCCTATTGAAACAGATATATCTGCATACGGTCATACAATGGGATTTGCATGTAATAAACAAGGCGTTTTATCTGATTTTACAGGCTTCACAGCAGTAAGCGCTTGCGACACGTCAGGTATAAACGCTACAGCAATGGAAAAAGAAAAAATATTAACGTTGTTAAAGTCAGGAGTGATTATTAAATGAGTTTTAAAATCAAAGACAAGATCGTTAATGTAACACTAATGTCATTAGTCACTATGATTTTTTCGATCACGTTCGCTATTCTTGTATTACGTGATGATGGTGCAAAATACGACGAAACAATGAAAAATATCATTCTTGTAATTGTTGGTTCATTTTTTAATAATGGAATCAGCTTTAATCGTAACAACAACGAATAAAAAAGAAAGTCCCCTGAAAAGGGGACTTTCTTAATTCTGAATGTGTAATATTTCCTTAAGGTATTCTATAGCAAGCGATAATGTAAAATCGATATCAGTAATAGCGTGATATGATATACAACGCTGTTTTGCTGTAACTCCGTTGTAATCCGTTACATCTATATAATATGGCTCTGCTGTATCGTCGTAAACGCTTGCAAACTTGTTTGCGAAAATATGTTCTATAACAACGGCGTTATTGCTGTCCTCAATATATTTCAATAATGGGTTGTAATGCCTAAAAGGTTTATTAATTTTACGTTCTGCAATTTCTTTCGGTATGGCTTTTTTCGGAAGTCCTGCGATAACAGTATGAATCCCGTCATCGTCTTGTTTTATATACTTCTTTGCACCTAATCCCATAAACCTTTTATAAACAGCTTCAAAATCCCACGTTCCTAATGACAACAATAATTCTTTGTTAAGATTTTTCTTGAATTTCTTTTCGTTTTTTGCAACGATCTTTGAATTATATTCGTTTATGTCGTCAACTAATTTTTCACTGCCTTTTATTCTGTAGTATAAACTATCTGTATCATATTGTAAAATCAAATCAGGATATTTACCTATAAACTGCATTAGTATTTCCCTTGCATATGACGTACAGTAAAAAGCAATGTAGGGATTTAACCACGTTTCGTTGATCATATCCTTAAAAGTTTTTTCCTTTGTTGGTTCAAAAAGACCGTCTATATATTTGTCAAACATATCAGAAAGTCTCGTCGCAAGAACTCCATAATAGGCGTTAACGTCGCGCTTTTGATCAAAATACTCGATTGTGTCTTTCATACCCTGTATCTTAAGTAATGCTTTTTTAATATAGCTGTCCAGTATACAGACTTCAAGCCATTTCGGTATTTTTCTATACTGTGAGAATTGCCATATCTTCAACGGTGATATCTTGTATTTATATATGTTTGCGTATGCTCTTAAATCAACGTCGTTTAGTACAACTACAATATTTTTAGCCTTCCTAATTTTACCGTTATAAATGATAATGTCTTTTGGTTCTCCGAATTTTTCGCGGTAGTATTCATGTTTTAGGTTTAGTATTTTATGTTTGCTTAATGTTGCGTGATGTGATTTTGATTCAATTTCACTTATTACACCGACAACAAAAAACGGTTTACTTCGATCTTTTCTGACTTCATCCCATTTGTCTATAGATATTTCGGTTAGTTTGCCTGAAGGATATTTTTTATGTAATAGTTGTGCAGGATAATCACTTGTAAGATCGATACATTGTACGTTGGTCAATTCTTTTCCTACATAGTCAATATTACTTCCGCAAAGACCGCCGCTATAGCCGAAATTTCGGCATAATTGCCATTGTGTCTCATTTACAAATAGCCTTTTGTTAATCCTTATTAAC
Organism: Clostridia bacterium; assembly: GCA_045603265.1. Taxonomy (GTDB): domain Bacteria; phylum Bacillota; class Clostridia; order Christensenellales; family QALW01; genus UMGS1322. The sequence goes on along the minus strand of JAZULU010000012.1, from coordinate 2,972 downwards.
ATTGCTAAATTAGTTTTAACAGGCTTCTTTCTGTCCTCATTGTAATGCTCACGAAATTCTGTTAAATCTTCATCATTTCTTATTGCTTCTTTTATCTTAAGACGCACAAAACCGCTTGACGTTGTGGGAATGATAACACCGCCGTTAGACTGTAAATACTTGCGTAATACGGCGTTATGCATTTCGGTTAATATCAATGCGTCGTTAATCATATAGCCTTTGTCTTTCTCCGTCAGTTTCGTTTCGCAATGTCTGATCAAACTGAAATCAACGTCGCCTGTTAGTTTCTGCGTTTTACACCAATTTTTAGCTATATCTGCTAAACTATGCCCGAATAATCCTATAGCTTCCTTAAATACAAACGTTCCAAAATCGATTTTTAAAACGTCACGCGGCGTTTTTGCAAAACAGGATTCTATACCAAAATTACGGCAGATATCATATTTTAAAAAACTCCATTCATGCGACAGGTTTGCACACCATATCCATGATTTAGCGTTGACTTCTCTTTCTTTGTTTTTGTCTGATATGACTTTGTGTAAAACCTCTAAAAAGTCAATTAATTGGTCGTAACGTCTGTATATTGCATACCAATAATTACCGCTTGCGACTTCTTCAACAGTTCCGATCGCTAATTGAAATGTATAACAAAAACAGGCGTCTATAACAGTCTTTTTCTTTTTCTTCTTTTTGCCTACTTCAACAGTGTGTTTAATTGTTGTTGATTCTGTATCTAAACCAACACCACGATAATAGATAGGTTCGCCGATAACTTTCTTTTCATCGTCAGGACTGTAAACGGGGTTTGTTGTTTTGTCAAATAAATTCATTAACAGTTCTGTTAATTGGTCTTTGTTAAAAGCTGTAAAATCAAACATATTATATCATCTTCCTTTAATCGAAAAAATCAGGATTATAAAAATCTTCGCTTGAGGCTTCATAAACTTCGCCACTGAACGGGCTGAACGATTGACCATAATCGTTTCTAAACTCCGTTATAGTTTCGTCTTTCATAGCAGCGTAAACCTGTTGCCATTTTGACAGCCTATAACTGCTATTTCTAAATGCTGTGTATTGATCAAAATCGATGCCGTAATGTTCGCAAGCTTTACCTAAATTATAAACTTCGTCTTGCAAGTCTACAAAAGTTGACAAAATTTCATTATACCATGCGTCAAAACTACTACCTTTTTCTTCCGCTTCTTCTTCGTCAACTAATCCTATGTTAATAGCGGTTTGTTTTGCCTTTTTCGCTTTACGCTTCAGGATGAAAAACGGTGTTTTGCGTTTGTTTATAGCGCGGATTTTTTGGTGTTTCTTTCGGTTTTCTTTCGTGTCTCTGATATTGATATAACCTTTTTTATTGGTGTATATATCAAAATCTGCAATTTCATTCACAATCTTTTCGTATTGCTTCGAGATGGTACCGAACATAGCGCCGATCTTGTTAATATAACTGTTGATCGCTTTTATGTTCAATTGTGTTCTTGACGGTTTTTTCATTATATAATACCTTCTCTCTTAATGTAATCAAGTGCAATGAACATTGTATCTACAGCACAAAAATCATAACCTTTACAATAAACACACACGGTTTTTCTGTTGCAATTTTCCGTCCTAATAATTTTAATAATATCGTTTATTGTTTTCATTTTCCGTTTATCCTCTCTATATAGATTTTTGTTATTTCGTCAAAACTTAATTGTCTATGCCGCATGTTATTTACTTCATACATAACGTCTTTTGGCTTCTTCGGTGCTGTTAGTAAATGCCTAAATATCTTATAACCTTCGGTTTTTACCCACTTAACCGCGTCTTTCCCGTCGTCAAATTTGCCGCTGTTACTGTCGTAATAGCCTAAACAATCATTTACGCCACGTAATAACACGGCATAAAGCAGATTATCAAGAGCGTTTTCGTAAATGTCCCAACGATCGGGATTTTGAATGTATGGTTTTGATAATGCGGTTTTCATATTAGTTCACCCTCTTTTCTGTTATACTTGTATTCGGTGCATTTGAATTTGTAGCCATTGCAAGGTGGATTTTTAAACGGTTCACGAACCCCAATACAATAGGGGCATTTTTCATTATTATATTTCTCAGTATAGCCGACACATCTACGCGCCGTTATTGCTTTTACGTTTTTGTATTTTTTCATTTTAATCACCTCACTTTACTTTTCTACATGTTCTTACTGTGATACCGTGTAATGTTTTCTTTGCTTTTTCAATAGCCTCTTTCTTTGTTTTTGCCTGTATTGTATATAGTGTGTTGCAGAAAATACCGCCAGCGTAATATGTGTATGTGTTCATAATATTCACCTCTCAATCTATGATATGTTCATCATTTTCTAAACATACGTAGTAACCGTAAAACTTATCATCAAGTTTCTTAGCTGCTTCTTTGTAGTTCATAGTAAACTCCGTTCTCCCCGTATAGCCTGATAGGACAGCTTATAATCGTTGTTTTACTCTGCTTTGAGATATTCAATTTCATATCCGTTTTCTTTGGCTGTATTCAGCTTTTCCATTAGTTCTTCATAGTTGTTTGTGCCGAAGTAATAAGGTTCACTGAATAATTTACTCTGATTTGGCAACCAATAAAGAAAAAAATATTTGTTTGTCATGATATGCTCCGTTCTCCCCGTCTTGCCGTTAGGTCAGCTTTTGTGTTACTTTTTGACTTCTTCTCTGGTTAATACATCAATGTAAATTTTCATAAAATACACATCCTTAAACTAATTTATTCGGGTTTGTCTCAACCCTATACTTATATTATACTCATTTTCATACAAATGTCAAGCGTGTTTTTGAAATTGTCTATTGTAATACTGCACAAAAATTCGGTGTTGAAACTGGCCACAATTTTGTTGATAATTTGTTGAAAGTCTGTTGAAATGCGTGTATTTGTCATTGTAAGCACATGGGTAATGTAATTACCCTCTGAAACGTAGACGGGCAAAAACGGGCA
>JAZULU010000011.1:0-11018 GCA_045603265.1 Clostridia bacterium | reverse complement strand
TTTTTTCTTTCTTGCAAAAAATGTAAACGTGTAGTATAATAAAAAAAGTATTTCCTGAATATATTTAAGGAGTAGTTTTATGAAGAGAGAAGATTATATTTCCTGGGACGAGTATTTTATGGGTATTGCCCTTTTGTCGGCACAAAGAAGTAAGGATTCAGGCACTCAGGTTGGCGCGTGCATAGTTAGTCAGGAGAATAAGATCTTGACTGTTGGCTATAACGGTATGCCAAGAGGTTGTCATGATGATCATATGCCTTGGGGCAGAGAAGGCGGTATGCTTGATAGCAAGTACGCTTTCGTTTGCCATGCCGAACTTAACGCTATTTTAAATAATGCAGGTGCTTCCCTTAAAAATGCAAAGTGCTATGTAACATTGTTCCCCTGCAATGAGTGCGCAAAGGCAATTATTCAGTCGGGAATTTCGGAAATTATATATCTTTCCGATAAGTATGCAGATACTGACGGTGTTAAAGCATCAAAGCAGATGCTTAATATGGTTGGCGTAAAGTTAAGACAGTATCAGCCTACGGGAAGAAAAATCACTTTGGAGTTTTAATATGAATTTTGTTTTTACAGGCGGCGGAACGGCAGGTCACGTTACGCCCAATATTGCACTTATTCCCCTAATGCAACAAAAAGGCTACACCGTTCACTATATCGGAAGATGTGAGGGTATAGAAAAAGAATTGGTTGAAAAAATGCCCGGTGTAATCTATCACGGAATCAGCGCAGGCAAGTTAAGAAGATATAATAATATAAAGAATCTTACCGATCCTTTTAGAGTTATTAAGGGATATTTTCAGGCAATGAAGATATTTTCTAAAATAAAACCTGTGGGCTTATTTTCAAAGGGTGGATTTGTTTCTGTTCCCGTTGTGCTTGCGGCGAAAATGCACGGTGTTCCCATCGTCATCCATGAGTCGGATATGACGCCCGGTCTTGCAACAAAACTGTGTTTGCCTCATGCCCAAAAGGCTTGCACCACCTTCAAGAAAACTGCCGAAAATTTAGGCAAAAAAGGTGTTTGCACCGGAACACCCTTAAGAGATACTCTTCTTCACGGCAGTAAAGAAATTGCAAGAAAAAAACTTCAGCTTGACGATAAACCCGTAATTTTAATTATGGGCGGAAGTCTTGGTGCAAAGGTTATAAACGATAATATCCGCAAGGTTTTAGATAGAATTTTGCCCACTTTTAATATTGTACATATCTGCGGAAAAGGCAAGGTCGATGAAACTATAGATAAAAAAGGATATATCCAACTTGAGTATGTAAATGAGGAATTGCCCGATATTATGGCATTATCCGATATCGTTATTTCCCGTGCAGGCTCAAACAGTATAAACGAGTTTTTGGCACTTAATAAACCTATGCTTCTTATTCCCTTATCTAAGGAGTTCTCCCGTGGCGACCAGATAGATAACACCATTGAGTTTGAATCTTTAGGCTACTGTAAATCACTTTTTGAGGAAGATATTACCGAAGATAAACTTGTTTTAAGCATTAAAGACCTTTATGATGAACGCACAAAATATTCGGAAACGATGAAAAACAGCGGCGCACATAAGGGATGCCAGAACGTTTTAGATGTTATTATGGCGAGTATATAGGCAGGTATTTGCCGTAAAAAAAAACTCTCTACTTTTTCGGTAGAGAGTTTTGTTTTTTCTAAAGTTCTTCGGTTTTAAAAGTGTTATAATCTTCGTAATAGTAACTGTGGTCGATGCCTTTCATAAACACTTGACGGTCGTTTATCTTATCGGTTAAGGCATTTTTCAGAATATATTTGATTTCGATATCCCTTATGGGACTGCGCTCCATTGCAAGAAGATAGTCTTCTTTATCTATTATACTCCAATCAACGACCATGCCCAACTCATGCTTGAAAATGCAATCAAGCCAAATTCTTGTTGCCCTGCCGTTGCCTTCGCGAAAAGGGTGGGCAATATTCATTTCAACGTATTTTTCAACGATCTGATCAAAAGTGGATTGAGGCATTTTGTCGATATTCTCAAGAGCCGACTGAAGATACATAAGCGGTGCAAAGCGGAAGTTGCCTTTTGCGATATTTACTGTGCGCAATTCGCCTGCAAAATCATAAATTTCCTGAAACAATGCTTTGTGAATGGCTAAAAGTGATGAAGTTTTACCTGCTTCAAGGCTATCAAGCGCGCCGCTTTCGAAAAGCGCAACAGCACTCTTTTTGCTGATACGTTCTTCTTCGCGGGCAAGTTCTGAAGAAGAAGTTATATTAAGTTTGTTTTCAAGCATTTCATCACCCCTTTTTTACTATATAATTATACCATATTTTTATGTTTTTTACAATAAGAAAAAAGGAAACTCTCTACAAAAAAGCAGAGAGTTCTTTTTAGTGTAGGTTTTTCTTTCAGACGGTTTTGACTATACCTCAAAACAAACATATTACACATACTTATTCATAATTGTTTCGATGGCGTCTTCGTCTTTAGCGTCGGGGCGGGATTCCTTATGAAGTTCCCACTCTTCAACGTGAACTGCCATTGCCCCCGGTGTAAGGTGATACATGGGTGAAAGTGATTCGCACTCGGTCATGAAATCACAGCAGTAGGTTTCAAAGGAAACACCGAAATCGGGATATTCGGCATCAGGCTCAACGGGATAGTGCTTAATGAAAAGACAATCCTTATTAAAAATTGCCGCAAAGCCGTAGGGATTATCAAGACCGATCTTAAATGGGGGAGCATAAGAAGGATCGTTCTCAATGGTGATGAACTTTTTGCCCCAATGTACGCGGTGATCGTTAAGGTCGGTGTACGCCCACAAAGCGATTCTGCGGTTAGGAAGATACTGATGATATTTATCAGGCTCTTTAATAACTTCAAGTCCGCCCTTATCGCAAACGGTAAGTGCCCAAACTGCAAGATCAACGTCCCACGCGCCGGTGTTTGTGATGCGGTGCTCTATTGTAACGTTGGAAGAGTTTTCGCTTAATGTAATAACCATTTCCTTTTGTGTGCGTGAATATTCTTCTTCATCGGGGGTAACGGTAACGGAGTTGCCCTCAACAGAATATTTTACGGGGAAGTTATCTTTAGGGTAACTTCTTGGATGAACTTCAGGGGCGTGCCAAAGACGGTGACCGCCGTAGATCTGCCATTCGTCTGCGCCTTTTGTGCCAACCTGATCCTCTTTTTCGCAAAGCATATTTTCGCCGTCAATAAAAGCGTATCTTATAATGCGCGGGCCGACTTCCAGGGTGATAACAAGCTGAACAAGATCATTCTCCATAAAAAGACATTTTTCCCAGCCTGCATAGGGTGCTTCATAAATTTTCATAGTATATCTCCTTTATATAACCTGGCGCAACGAAAAATCGATCATGTCGCACGAGGATAGTATGTACGTTACATTATTGTGTTCAATTATTTCCGCTTCAAGGGGATTCACCCCGTGAAGATGCCCGTAAATGCAGTATTTTACCTTATATTCTTCCATTACGGAAACGAAAGGATTGAACTTGGTTCTGTTGATTACGGGGGGATAGTGGAGCATCATAACAAGCGTTGAATTTTCATCCATCAGTTTTTGTGCCGCCGAAAGTGTAAGTTCAAGGCGGATCTGCTCACGGGCGAAGATCTTTTTATCTTCCTCAGAATTGCTGTCCATCCAACCGCGAGTTCCTGCGAAAACAAAGTCACCGATTTTTATGGCATCGTTTTGTAAAACGAACATATTTTCGGGCAATTTTTCGCGAACACGGGAAACGCTTGACCACCAGAAATCGTGATTTCCGCGGATAAGAATCTTTTTGCCGGGAAGTGCGCCTATTGATAATAGGTCCGGCACAGCCTGCTCCAAGTGCATTGCCCAGGAAATATCCCCTGCAATTAAAACAACGTCATCATCCGTTACTTTTTTAAGCCAATCTTCTTTAATTTTATCAAAATGACCTTGCCACCGCGCACCGAACATATCCATGGTTTTATCCATGTTGCCGGGAAGGTGCAGGTCGGAAACAGTAAATATTTTCATTTTAACCCTCTCGATAGTCAATATAATATCATAATTTTAGTTAAATTTCAATATAATTATTAAAAATAATTGTTTGGGGATCGGAAAAAATGGAGTATATTTTTGTAGATAAAGGCGATTTTTACAAACTTGATGAAAAACTTAATTTAACTCTTGCACGGCAGGAAAAAATAATTTGGACACAGCCTCTTGTAAAAAAACAGGTAGAAAAATTTTCTGCCGATATTGATTCTTTGGGAAATATTCACATTGCGGCTGTTATAGGCGGTGCACTTACATACATTAAGTTTGAAAAAAACAAGACAAGCACCACCCACTTAATGCACCTGCCCGAAAACTTTTCAGTTTTAAGCCTTATCATCAACTGCGAAAAGACTTTGCGCCTTAATTATACTGTTAAAAGCAGAGAGGGGTGCGCCCTGATCGAATATACCAAAAACGGTGAAAATTGGCAAGGCAAAAATATTCTTACTTGCCGTGAAGATCTTTATTTGAAATACGTTAAAAAGAACAAAAATCAATGTTACACTGCGAAAAAGACGGAAAATTCATATGTGCTCATAAACGCATATGAACCTGATAAAGAACTTTTTTACGGAAACATTAATACCGTTCTTGGCGTTTTTGAAGGTGTAGTGTTTACTTCGGGGGACACGGTATATTATAACGGCGCTGAGATTTCAAAGGGGCAAAAAGTCTATACCGTTGATTCAAAGCGCGTTCTTATAAAGGATAATGATACTTTAAAGGAGTTCTCTTTAGATAATGGCAGCCGCTTTTCGGGGGAGGCTGTTCTGCCTCGCGGGCGCGAATATATAATATGTGTTCCCGAAAACGATAAGCGTAAAATTATCTCTCTGCCATTTCCTTATATTCGTCTTGAGCCTGAAATGAAACAGAACTCAGGTTTGTTTACCGAAATATATATGCAACAGCGTACTATCTTCACCATGCAGGCAGAAATACGAAATCTAAAACAACGGATTTCCGCTTTAGAAAACGCGGTGAAAAACAGATGAAAATTGCCAAAAACTCAAAAACCGCAGAAAAAACGAGAAAAACGGAGTTTTCGGGAGAAAATATACCGAAATCGCCCAATAATATCAGTGCATAGAGATTGCAATTATATGGTAAAATAAGTATGATATGTACGTTAGCACTCGAAGTGCGTGAGTGCTAATTATTTGAAAGGATGTGTAGAGAATGACAATTAAACCTTTATTCGACAAAGTCGTAATTAAAAATTGCGAAGCAGAAGAAACTACAAAAAGCGGAATCGTACTTACCGGTACTGCAAAGGAGAAGCCTCAGTTTGCTGAAGTAGTAGCAGTAGGCCCCGGAACAAAGGATGTTACCATGCAGGTTGAAGTTGGTCAGAAAGTTGTTTACAGCCAGTATGCAGGCACCAACGTTAAACTTGACGGCAGCGAATATATCGTTATCAGTCAGAATGATATTTTAGGCATTATTGAAAATTAAGGAGGAATTTTAAAATGGCAAAGCAGTTTAAATACGGCGAGGAAGCACGCAGATCTCTTCAGACCGGTGTTGACATTTTAGCCGATACAGTAAAAATCACATTAGGCCCCAAGGGCAGAAACGTTGTTCTTGACAAGAAATTCGGCGCACCGTTAATTAACAATGACGGTGTTACCATTGCAAAGGAGATCGAACTTGAAGATCCTTTTGAGAATATGGGCGCACAACTTGTTAAGGAAGTTTCCGTAAAGACCAATGACGTTGCAGGTGACGGTACAACTACCGCTGCAGTTCTTGCCCAGGCTATCTTCCGCGAGGGCGCAAAGAACGTTGCCGCAGGTGCAAACCCCATGGTTTTAAGAAAGGGAATCCTCTCTGCAGTTGACGTTGCAGTTGAAGAACTTAAAAATATTTCAAAGCCCATCGAAAATAAGACTTCCATTGCTCAGGTTGCTTCAATTTCAGCAGGCGACCAGGAGATCGGCGGACTTATTGCCGATGCTATGGAAAAGGTTGGCACTGATGGCGTTATCACCGTTGAAGAATCAAAGACCATGAAAACTGAACTTGGTTTAGTTGAAGGTATGCAGTTCGACCGCGGTTATGCTTCACCCTACATGGCAACCGATATGGATAAGATGGAGGCAGTTTTAGATAATCCTCTTATCTTTATCACCGATAAGAAGATCACAAATATTCAGGAGATCCTTCCCGTTTTAGAGCAGATCGTTCAGATGGGCAAGAAACTCTTAATCGTTGCTGACGAAATCGAAAGCGAGCCTCTTGCAACTTTAGTTGTAAACAAACTTCGCGGAACTTTCAACGTTGTTGCAGTTAAAGCCCCCGGATTTGGTGACAGAAGAAAGGCTATGCTCCAGGATATCGCTATTTTAACCGGCGGTACAGTTATTTCTGAGGAACTTGGCTATGATCTTAAGGATGCAACTATCGATATGCTCGGTACTGCACGTCTTGTTAAGGTTGACAAGGAAAACACCACCATTATTGAGGGCGCAGGCGATAAGAATGAGATCTCCGCACGCGTTCAGTCAATTAAGGCACAAATTCAGGAAACCACCAGCGATTATGATAGAGAAAAACTTCAGGAACGTCTTGCAAAACTTGCAGGCGGTGTTGCAGTTGTTCAGGTTGGTGCAGCAACAGAAGTTGAAATGAAAGAAAAGAAACTTCGCATTGAAGATGCTCTTGCCGCAACAAAGGCAGCCGTTGAAGAGGGTATCGTTCCCGGCGGCGGTGTAGCACTTCTTTCAGTAGCACCTGCTATTAAGGCTTATATGGAAACTCTTTCAGGCGATGAAAAGACCGGCGCATCAATCGTTCTTCGCGCAGTTGAAGAGCCTATGCGTCAGATCGCAATTAACGCAGGTCTTGAAGGCTCAGTTATCGTTCAGAAAGTTCTTGAAAATGATGACCCCAACTTCGGTTACGATGCCGCAAATGACGAGTATTGCAACATGGTTGAAAAGGGTATCATCGATCCTACCAAGGTTAGCCGTACCGCACTTACCAATGCTGCAAGCGTTGTATCCACCATGCTTACTACCGAGTGTTTGGTTGCAGATATTCCTGCACCTGAGGCGGCACCTGCTATGCCCGCAGGCGGCCCTGGAATGTACTAATGCGCTAAAAGAGGCAGTAAATGCCTCTTTTGCTTTTCCCAAATTCGCTTTTGCGTCTTTGGGAATTTTTTTACATCCATCTGCGTGCACGAATTTTACAAATTCGCACGACTTGATGGATATATATGTGGGTGTAATATCACGCCTTGGCTTGTAAATTTTCTCACACTGTGGGGGAATTTCAAAAAACGCATTATGATATGTTTGTACAAAATAAAGAAGCATTGACACAATGGATAAAATATATTAAAATAAGAAAAAAACGAGGGGGATAAAAATATGATCAGATATGAAATTCAGGGCGGAAATTTGCCCGTTGTAATCTGCTATCCTGAAATGGGACAGTGCCTTAAAACCGAAAAGGGTGCAATGAGTTGGATGACACCTAATATGCAGATGTCTACCAATGCAGGCAGCGGTGCTTTTGGAAGAATGTTTACCGGTGAATCAATTTTTATGAACGAATATCGTGCAATGGGCGGTCCCGGCATGATTGCTTTTGCATCAAGTTTTCCCGGCTCAATTATACCTTTTCAGGTAACACCGGGCAACGATCTTATCGTTCAGAAGCGCGGTTTCCTTGCTATGGAGGAAGGTCTTGAGTTAAAGGTTGCTTTTCAGAAGAAATTTGGCGTAGGTCTTTTTGGCGGTGAAGGTTTCATTATGCAACGTGTAACCGGCAACGGTCTTGTGTTTATTGAAATTGACGGTGCTTGCACACAGTATGATCTTCAACCCGGTCAGTCAATGATCGTTGATACCGGATTCTTGGCGGCATATACGGGAAATTGCACCATTGACGTTCAGACTGTAAAAGGCTTTAAAAACGTTGTTTTCGGCGGTGAAGGCTTATTTAATACTGTAATTACAGGCCCCGGCACAATATATCTTCAGTCAATGCCCATTATCGGCATGGCTAACGCATTAAGACCTTATCTTGCAACAAACAAGTGATCATGGAAATAAACAAAGATCTGCGTTTGCGCAAGGTTGACGGTAAAAATTTTGTAGTTGCCATAGGCGAAAAAAGCAAGAGTTTTCAGAACATGATCACTCTTAACGATACTGCCGCTTTCGTATTTGAAAAATTATATTCAGGCGAAAAGGACGTTGCACAGCTTCTTGTAAAAGAGTATGACGTTTCCCTTGAAAAGGCGCGGGCGGACGTTGATACAATTATAAAAGCCTTTGAAAAGGCAGGTCTTTTTCTATGATACAAGGTAATATTGAAGAAATGCTTTTGTCGGAAAAACTTTATATTGGCACTACCGTCGGCACAAGCATGCGTCCTTTATTTAAGGATCGCAGGGATAATGTTCTTATACGGCCCGTAAGCGAAAAACTGAAAAAGTACGACGTGCCTTTATACAAGCGCGGTGACAGATATATTTTGCACAGAATAATAAAGATAACCGAAAACGGTTACGTCATTCGCGGTGACAACTGCGATAACTGTGAGTATGATATTACCGATGAAAAAATCGTCGGTGTACTTAAAGGGGCTTGGCGCAAGGATAAATATTTCAGCGTTGATAATTTTTTCTATAAAGTTTATTCAAGGCTTATAGTGTTTTGCCATCCGTTGCGAATGTTCTATAAAAGGTTTAGATATTATTTATCAAGAATTATTAAAAGAGGGTGAAGAATTTGTTCATCCTCCTTTTTGTTTGACAATAATTCTTTATGGGGGTATAATAACAGAAGATTGTTTTATGGAGATACAAAATGAAACGGAAAATCGAACTTAGGCGAATGTATGAAGTTCCCGATATAAAACCGAAGCATAAGCCTGTTTACAACTTCATGAAGCGTGTTTTTGATATTTTTGTATCTGTTGTCGCACTTGTTATCGGCTTTTTGCCAATGGTGATAGTTGCAATTATGATAAAGTGCGATTCTGTTGGCCCTATCATTTATAAGCAGGAGCGTCTTGGCAAAAACGGCAAGTCCTTTATGCTGTATAAATTCCGCTCAATGTATATTGATGCTGAGAGTGAGGGCGCAAAATGGGCGGCAGAAAATGATACGCGTTGCACACGCATTGGCAAGTTTTTAAGAAAGTCGCGGCTTGATGAACTTCCGCAGTTTATAAATATCATTAAGGGCGATATGAGCCTTGTGGGGCCTCGCCCTGAAAGGCCGTTCTTCTACGGTGTTTTTGAACAAACCATTCATGGCTTTTCACATCGCCTTAACGTAACACCGGGGCTTACGGGTCTTGCACAGGTAAACGGCGGTTACGATCTTCTTCCTGAAGAAAAGATAGTTTTTGATATGCAATATATTCAAAATCGCTCATTCTGGCTTGATATAAAGTGTATTTTGAAAACAGTTTTAATAGTATTTAATCATAAAGGGGCAAGATAATATGAAAGATAAAAGCATACTTATCGTAACCCCTTTTTTCTTTGACTATCACCTGCGGATAAAAAAAGCACTTGAAAAGCGCGGGGCAAAGGTTACGCTTATTAATGAACGCCCCTCAAATTCTGCCTTTGCCAAAATAATGATGCGCAAGAATTTTAAGATATATCACAAAAAGATCGAAAAATATTTTAGTGAAAAACTTAAAACTTTTGATGAAAAATATGATTATATTCTTTTTATCAAGTGCGAAGCGCCAACAGAAAAAGTATTAAAATCTTTTTGCGAAAAATATAAAGATGCAAAAAAGATTCTTTATTTGTGGGATTCAGTGAAAAACGTAAAGGGAATAGAAAAAAAATTTGATTATTTTGATAAGATCTTCTCTTTCGACCCTGATGACGTTGAAAACTTTCCCTTTATGACTTATGCTTATTGGGGATATACCGATGAATTTGCGCCTGAAATTTGCAAGAAAAAATACGATCTTGCCTTCGTGGGCACGCTTCATTCCATCCGCCCCAAAGTTTTAGATGAAATTCAAAAGCAATGTGATGAGTTGGGATTTACTTTCTATAAGTATATTTTCATGCCTCATGTGATTGTGTATTGGTATAACAAGATTTTTAATCCCCATTTTAAAAATGTAAGCAAAAAGGAAATAAATTTTAAATCACTTTCAACGGAAAAGACCATTGAAATCTATCAAAACTCCGTTGCAGTTCTGGAAATTGAAAACGTCTATCAATCGGGCGCAACTACCCGCCTTGGCGAAATGATCGGCATGGAAAAGAAGATAGTTACCACTTTCGATTGCAGAGATATGGACTTTTATAGGGAAAACAATCAACTTATCCTTGACGTAAACAACATAAAAATAAATAAGGAGTTTTTCTTAACTCCCTACGAAAAAATCCCCGATGAAATAAAATACAAAAACTCTTTTGATTATTTTATTGATATTGTGTTTAACTAAACCCTGACGTGTTATCCTTAACGGAGAACACGCCGCGATATAAATCCCTTGCGGGATTTGCGATATTCCCTTCGGGAGCGATATAAGGCTATGCCTTGCGATATGCCCTGCGGGGCGCGAAGGGATTTATATCATATCGCATTTGCGCAAAGCGGTAATATATCGCACGAGCAAAGCGAGTATATCGCGTTTGCTTGCAAACATATCGCAAAAAGAGAGAATAAATCGGTTTATAGCCGAAATGTTCTCTCTTTTGTTATAATTTTGATTTTATATTATGCATTTATGTGCACAAGTATAATAATTACGCTTTAATCAAAGAGGTCATCGCAACACAGGAAAAGCCACCGATTTATCATCGGTGGCTTGTTCGCAAGAATTTATTACGTTCTGCCCATTATCTTTCGAGGATAGAAACCTCAGTATCCTTATCAAACAAATGTATACGGTTGGGGTCAAAAGCAAGGATAACATCGTCGCCGGCCATGATTGTTGAACGGGGGTTTACACGGGCGATGGGGTTATCTGCCTGATCCTGAACGAAA
>JAZULU010000010.1:0-4384 GCA_045603265.1 Clostridia bacterium | reverse complement strand
GCATCAAGGAGTTCGTGCATTTTTTCGTCTGTGGGAGTGGGAATATCGCCCATTGGATACTCTCTGCCTAAGCCGACGTACTTATCGTAGCCAAAGCGGTGATAGGGCAGAAGATGCATATGCTTTACGCCTATTGAATGGGCAAAGCGGGCAATATCTCTGATTTCCTCAACTGTATCGTTAAAAGTGGGAATTACGGGAACACGCACGATCAAGTTCACACCGCTATGGGCGATCTTTTGTGCATTTTCCAGAATCAACTCGTTAGGCTGAGTTGTAAATTCCTTATGTTTTGCGCTGTTAAAATGTTTGATATCCAACAAAACCGTGTCAAGGTGGGGAAGAAGACGTGCAACAGTTTCCCAAGGCACGCAGGCGGTAGTTTCGATTGCAGTGTTGATTCCGCGTGCATGGGCTTCTTCCAAAAGAGCCTCGGCAAAATCGGGCTGACACATGCTTTCGCCACCTGAAAGGGTAAGTCCGCCACCTGAACGGCGGAAATAAATTCTATCCTTTTCAACCTCGTCAAGGACTTCCTTTACAGTAACGTCCCTGCCCATGGTCTTGATCTTTCCGTTCTGGTTCATTTCCTGAATCTTATATTCCTGGGATTCGGGATTACAGCACCAACGGCACCTTAAAATGCAACCTTTCAAAAATACGATGGTGCGGATGCCGGGCCCGTCATGAACGGAGAATTTCTGAATATCAAAAATTCTGCCTTTTGTAGTAAGTGCCATTAAAAGCCTCCTTGCTCGGTACGGCTGATAATATCATCTTGAAGTGAACGTGAAAGTGTTGTAAACAATGCTGAATATCCGGCAACACGAACAACAAGGGACTTATAATTTTCAGGATGCTTTTGTGCATCTAAAAGAGTTTCACGGCTAACAACGTTAAACTGCATATGGCTGCCCTTTTGATCGAAGTAACCGCGGATAAGTGAAACGAAACTTTCAAGACCTGCCCTGCCCTTAAGTGCAGTGGGGTGGAACTTCATGTTATAAAGCGTTCCGTTTGAAGCAATGTAGTGGTCGAGCCTTGAAACTGAGTTTGCCGCCGCAGTAGGACCTGAAACGTCTCTGCCTGCTGCAGGTGAAACACCGTCAGCAATGGGAGTATAAGCAAGGCGACCGTCAGGAGTTGCACCTGTCTGTGCGCCTAAAGGCACGTTTGCGGAAACGGGATATAAACCTGCCTGGAATTTACCGCCGCGGGGGTTCTCGAACTTTTCAAGTTCCTTGGTGTAAACGTAGGCAACTTCTCTTGCAAAAGCGTCGATCTCTTTCTTATCGTTGCCGAATTTATCAATATTCTGAATATCGTCAAGCATTTTCTGATAGAAAGCCTTCTGATCTTCTGAACACTTATTTTTAGCCACTTTGTTGTAGATCTCAACGATCTCTTCGTTATTGGGAACTGCGCCCTTTTTGTGAAGTTCAACAACAACCTGAGTGGTAAGTTTCTGTGCCATAGCAGGATCCATGTCCTTGCCGAAGTTGTTTTCAACGGCTGACTTGAAATCTTCCATGGTGTACTGCTTGTTTTCAAAAACAAGTTTCTTAATTGCCCAGAAAGCGTCGGTTATGTTAGCGATACCGAAGCCCTGAGGACCTGTAAAGTTATAAATTGCGCCGCCTTCTTGTGAAGTTTTTCCGCGCTTGATGCAATCGTCAAGCATAGAAGATAAGAAAGGCAACGGTGCACGCTCAGCATGGGCAACGTCAATGGCGTTGTCGGAGTTTACCATAAGTGCAACCATGTAGTCGCTGTGTGTTTTGTAAGCGTTAAAGAATTCCTCAAAAGAAGTCATTGAAGTAACGGGAGGTGTTTCAGGTGAAACGCGAACACCCTTATCAATACCTTGTGAGAAAACCATTTCCATAGGTCTTAACATATTAAAGAATGCGGCATCGTGCCAACCCTCAGTCTTGCCTGACTTTTGAGGCTCAACACAACCGATGATATTGTAATCTCTTGCATCCTCCAAAGTAAGACCGCGCGAAATAAGGGCAGGAATAATAACTTCGTCATTATAGTAAGCAGGAAGACCGATACCCGTTCTTGTAAGTTCGGCCGCCTTGATCATAAGTTCGTGGGGAGTCAAGTTCCAAACGCGGATGGAAAGCGAAGGTGCAGGAAGCATAACGTGCATTGATGCTTCGATTGACATATATGAAAGGTCGTTTGTAACGTCAACACCCTCTGAGTTCTGACCGCCGCAGATAAGGTTCTGGAACATTGAGTAGCCTGCAAAGCCTTCTGCCGAAGCAGCATCACGGCACTTGCAAAGATCGTTTAACTTAACCCAAACGCAGTCAACAAGTTCCTGGGCAAATTCTAAAGTCAACTTACCTGCATCAACGTCATTCTTATAATAAGGATACATATACTGGTCGAAACGGCCGGGGGAGATGGAGTGTCCTGAAGATTCCATCTGAATCAACTGTTGAATGAACCAGAAACTCTGGCAAGCCTCATAGAAACTTGAAGCGCCGTTCTTGGGAACGTTTTTGCAGTTTTCTGAAATTTTAAGAAGTTCTTTCTTGCGTGTTTGGTCAGTTTCCTTTTCTGCCATTTCTTTAGCAAGAGAGGAATAACGCTCAGCATACTCCATAACTGCATCAAGGGAAGTAATAACTGCGTTTAAGAAATGACTTTTCTTAACGTAATCGGCATCGGTTACTTTACATTTTTTAAGTTCGCAAACAGCCTCAGCCTTAATGCCGTTCAAGCCGATGGCAAGAACTTTGCCGTAGTTTACCGTAACGTGACCAACGCCGTTATAGAAGTAGTTGCCCGGCGTAAAGAAATTATGCTCGATTGCAAGGCGGGTTTCGGGAGTCATATATTCTGTTGCAAGTTCGCTTGTGGTCTTGCCTTTCCAGTAAGCGTTAGCCTCCTTCAAGCGAGCCTTTGTTTCATCACTGATATGGAAAGGATCAGCACTGCGTGTTTCAACAGTTTCAAATTCTGCTTCCAGCCACTCATAGGAAAATTCAGGGAAAGTCTGGCAGCTTCTTGGCGCAATGGTGGAAGAGCCTACTATAAGTTCCAAAGGTCTTATAGTAATGGGGATATTCTTCAAAATGTGCGCGAAAGCCTTAGCCTTACGGGTAACCATAGGCTCATTTTCCGTTTCTTTAAAAGATTCTGTAAGTAAGCATGCGCGATCAGCCTCGATCCGGGGCATTTTTTCAAAAAGATGATCGATAAGTTTCTGAATTCGCGGTGATTTTTCAATTCCTGTAATAAGTCTTTGATCCATAATAAAATCTCCCATAATATTTTACGATTATATTTTACAATAAATAGAAGCAAATGTCAACATAAAACAAAGAATTTTTTTATAAATTTTATCATTTTCAAAGAAAAAGCAGGCATAAAACAAGAAAAAATGCTATCCATAGCAAAAAAAAGAAAAAAATGGAATTTGTACTATTGACATTCACATTTCAATCAAGTAAAATATCACAAAAAGGAGGTATTTTTTTATGAAAAGAGATTATACAGTTTGCGCATATTACTTCCCGCAATGGCACCACGACCCACAGCATACGACCAGTCCTACCTGGACTGAGTGGGATACTTTAAAAAATGCAATTCCGCGCTTTGAGGGGCATAATCAGCCAAAAATTCCTTGCTGGGGATATTTGGATGAATCCGATCCCAAAACAAGCGAAATTCAGATTGATGCCGCCGCCGATCACGGAATTGACGTTTTTATTTACGATTGGTATTGGGATATGACCGGCGAAAATACCGGCAAGTTTTTAAATGCTGCCCTTGAAAAAGGCTTTTTGAAAGCCAAAAACCGCGATAGAATGAAGTTCGGCTTGATGCTTTGCAACCACCGCCAACTTTCCCGTGAGCGTTGGGACAAAATGGTTGATATCGTAATTGACGAGTATTTCCCCTTGGAAGAATATTGGACCATTGACGGTGCAAAATATTTTTCCATCTATGAGTTATATACACTTGTAAAGGGGCTTGGCGGAATTGAGGAAACAAAGGCCGCCATTGACGATTTCTATAAAAAAGCCGAAGCAAAAGGCTATAAACTCCACTTGAACTTTGTTGAGTGGGGACTTCAAAAGGAAGATATTACAGGCGATGCCAACGAAACTTCGTTATATTTAGGTGCAAAAAGTATCACCAGTTATGTGTGGATCCATAACTTTACCCCCAAAGCACCCCTTTATGCGCCCTATTCTGTTTGGCGCGACGGTGCAACGCCTTTCTGGGAGAAATTCGATAAAAAGTTTGAACTTGAATATTATCCCAACGTTTCCCAAGGCTGGGACTCAAGCGGACGCTTCGATCCTGAAAAAGAGTACGTTGCCGATCCTGACGGCGGATATTTCTGCACTATCATGTCCGATAA
>JAZULU010000009.1:0-7993 GCA_045603265.1 Clostridia bacterium | reverse complement strand
CCCAATAGGACTGCTTTTGCGCATAAAACGACTCTTGTCGCTTGAAATACGCCCGGTATTCCTTCACTTCGCGAGCCGTTTTCTATCACAAAATCAGTTCCTTTGGGTTCGCAGAAGTTTAAAATAGCAATTTTTGTTCATGTCAAGGCACTTGCGCAGGGACATACAGGACGTATTTCCCTGTGTAAGTAACGCAGAGATGGGCAAAAATGGCATTTTAAACCGTTGTGGGTTCGGCTCCCTTCGGCTATAGCGGAGCGAGTTTATGAAAAAACTACTTATCTTTATAATGATCGCGGCTTTGCTTGTTTCTTTTGCAGGGTGCAAACCTTTAGAACCTGAAAAAATTGAAACGCCCGAAACAAGTAATCAGCCAACAATTATTCCTTCCCTTGAGCCTATGCCCGAAGAAACTTCGGAAACTGTTCCCGTTATTACGCCTACTGTTAAACCTGACGTAACGCCAGAGGCAACACCAGACGCAACACCCGAAGTAACTCCCACGGCAACAAGCGGTGCTACGCCAACACCTACGGCAACACCCAACAATTCAAAAGGTACTTTAATGTACACTACACCTGATCTGACTACTGTTTATAAAGAGGCAAACGGTAACTCAGAAAAGCTCGCATCACTTAAAAGAGATACTGAAGTTATAGTATATCACGTTGAAAATAAAATGTATTACGTTCAGTACGAAAGGGGCAAGTACGGCTATATTTATGCCTTTGAACTTTTTAAGGAAAGAAACGGCATATTAATGTACGTAACCGCTGATAACGTAAAGGTGCACAAAAATATTTCATCTCAAACAGAAGTATTGGCGACTCTTGAAAAGGGCAAAGCATATCTTACCTTTGAAAAAGTATACGGCTGGGTATTAGTTCAGTATGATTCAGGTAAGCGCGGATACGTTTTAGAACAGTATCTTTCAGAAACTGCGCCTATAACGCCTACTCCCACCGCAACACCTGTCAATACGCCCATTGCTTGCTACACACCAACTGCAACGGCTGAAACTAACGTAACACCCACTCCTTAATTTATACATTAAATTGGTCCCTTCTTTTTAGGAGGGATCTTTTGTTTTATAGTTAAAAACTTCCTATTGCCAATTTACTATAAATAAGATATAATAATGTAAATATTAAGAAAAAGGATAGAGAATATGAAGAAATTATTTATTTTGTTCATGATCGCGGTTTGCCTTGTTTCTTTTGCAGGATGCAAGCCTTTAAAGCCTGAAAAAATTGAAACGCCCGAAACAAGTAATCAACCGACGATTATTCCATCACTTGAGCCTATGCCCGAAGAAACTTCGGAATTAGTTCCCGTTATTACGCCTACTGTTGAACCTGACGTAACGCCTGAGGCAACGCCCGAAGTAACTCCCACGGCAACCAATGGTGCTACTCCAACACCTAAGGCAACACCAACGCCTACACCTGATACTTCAAAGGGTACTGCAATGTATACAAAGAATCCAAACGTTAGCGTGCACAAAGACCCTTCATCATCCAGTGCATCCATTGCAAACATTCCCGGTCGTTTAACAAAAGTATATGCATATAAAAATGTAAATGGTTGGATGTATGTTCAATATGCTACCGGCAAGTTCGGATATGTTTTAGCAAGTGTTCTTTTGAATAAGGAGCCCGTAGCGCCTACTGCTACGCCTACTCCCACCGCAACGCCTGTTAATACGCCCATTGCTTGCTACACACCTACTGCAACGGCAAAACCTACAGTAACACCAACGGCTACACCAACGGCTACACCTAAGCCAACTGTAGCACCAACTGTAGCACCAACATCAACACCAAAGCCAACTGTAGCACCAACATCAACTCCAATACCAACAGCAACGCCCACACCCACACCGACTCCAACACCTAAACCTACCCCCACGCCAACACCTATTCCTACACCAACACCAACTGCTAAACCTACGGCGACTCCGGGGGGGAATGTTAGTTTGCCTTTTGATCCATTTTAAGCGGTGAAAACAAGGTTTCCACCTTTCAAAAAACATAACGGGCGAACTGATTAGTTCGCCCTTATATTTTTGAAGAATAGATATAATCATAAAAAATACTAAATTGTTTTTGAAAAACTTGAGAGGAAGAAAAATGAAAAGAATCGTTGCTATTTGCATATTAATTGTGTGTTTATTTAGTTTTACGGGGTGTATTACTACCACATTAAGTTTGCTAGGGGGGAGCGAGAAAAAAACGAACCAGGAAATGCCCACAGTAACTCCGGTTTTACCAACTATTCCACCCAATAATCCTGATGATGAAAGTGAAGGCTCAACTTATGAGCCTGAAGTCGTTGAAACTATGTCTGTGCAGAAGCTTCCCACAATCGCACCTGCAACAGAAGAGAGCGTTTTCCCTACAGCAACGGCTACACCTACTGTAACTCAAAAACCTTTAGACACTGGGAAAATTATGTATGTGACTGGTGAACAAATAAATGTTCGTAAAGTAGCATCTGCCGATTCTGATAAGATCACCGTTCTTTCAAAGGGTACAGCAGTTACCGCGTATGAAAAAGAGAATGGGTTTTATTTAGTTAAACTTTCTAACGGAATGATGGGTTACATTTCAACAAAATATCTTTCTGAAAATGATCCTAAAAAAACGGATACAACACCTACTGTAAAACCTACAGTTGCACCGGATACGACAAGTGGTGTTACAAAGTACGTTACCGGTGATTCAGTAAACGTTCGTGCAAGCGGATCCTCTTCTGCTTCAAAGGTTGCTTCACTTGTAAAGGGAAAACAAGTTATAGCATATACTAAAGTTGGCGATTGGACTTATATCCGCTACGGTGAGAATAAGTACGGTTACATTGCAACTAAGTATCTTTCCGATACTGATCCTACAAAGGCAACCCCAACACCTACCGCATCACCTAAGCCCACCGCATCTAACGCACCTACACCTACACCTGCACCGAAAAAATCATTTACTGATTTTAACGTTCCTGCTGCAGTAGCAGAAAAAGTTGATTCACAGACAAGATATCTTAACGCTGCTGTTCGTGATGGTGGTTTTGGTAAAGAAGGTAACACAAACTACTGCATTATTGAAACAGAAATTGAAATTAACGGTCAGAAACGTTTCTTCATCTGCTATGAAGGTACAGATACTGAACCTACAAACGTTAGAATTTCATCAACAAAACCCACAGCATAATAAAAATCAAAGCCACCCAATAGGGTGGCTTTTTTATTGTTTTTATGCTTCCGTTATCAATTCGGTTTTTGCACCTTCGTTGGCTAAATGCTGATCTTCACTGTATTTTATGACGGTAAACTTTCCGTTCTCGTAATCAACGTATGTAATGGAGGCATTAGATGCCCAACTTGTTTTTTCGTGCATTTCATCAAGGGAATATCCCCACACCTTTAAGCAAAAGGCGCGGATAGCCATTCCGTGGCAACCGATTACAACAGTCTGTCCCGGATGTTTTTTCGCGATATTTTCAATGGCAGAATAAACTCTTTCAGCAACTTGTGTAACGTTTTCGCCGTTTTGACATTGAGTCCTGCCAATATTGGTGCGCCAAATGTGTATCATTTCAGGGAACTTTTTTTCAATTTCGGGATAGGTAAGATTTTCCCAGTCCCCACCGTTTATCTCGTTTACTCCGGCATCTTTTATAACTGCAAGACCTTGAAGCTCTGCAGTAAAGCGTGCAGTATCGTAAGCGCGGGAAAGCATACTTGAATAGACTGCATCAATTTTTTCGTTTTTTAAAAATTCCGCCGTAATTTTTCCTTGCTGACGACCAAGATCGGTTAAAGGAACGTCAATGTGCCCTGCAAAGCGTCTATCAAGGTTTGCCTGGCTTTGCCCGTGGCGGATAATAAGAAGCCGTGTTTTCATTTTTTACTCCTGATTAAATAAAGATTCCATATTTTTAATATGTTCGTGTTCGTTATATTTTACGATTTCAAATTTCCCGTTTTCATAATTAACGTATGTAAGCGCGGCATTTTTGCACAAAGGAAGTTCTGTGATAATATCTTTCTTCGCAATGCCCATAATCTTTGCACAAAAATACCTTAAAGCAGTTGCATGAAAGGCAATGAGAACTGTTTTATCTGGATGCTTTTGTGCGATCTCCGCTATTGCCTCATAAACTCTTTCCTGAACCTGCTCGGTACTTTCACCGCCCTCGATAACAACAAAAGGCTTGTTTTTCATAAAAACTTCATAAGTTTCAGGATATTTTTGTTCAATTTCTGCTAAAGGGTGATTTTCAAAAATACCACGATGTATTTCCCGTAATCTTACGTCTTTTATGATTTCAAGATTATGATGTTTTATAATTATTTGTGCGGTTTCATATGCTCGCGAAAGATCAGAAGCATACACATAATCAATTTTCACATCCTTTAAGGCTTCGCCTGCCGAATCTGCCTGACGTCTGCCAAGATCAGTTAAAGGAAAATCTGTTTGTCCACCGCAAATTCTTTTAAAATTCGCTTCACTTTCGCCGTGACGAACAAGAATCAACTTTGTCATTTTTTAAGCACCTTTCTTAAAAATCTGCCCGTATGGCTTTTTTCGATTTTTGAAACGTCTTCAGGCGTACCTTCTGCTATAACGGTACCGCCTGCATTTCCGCCTTCAGGCCCCATATCAATGATATGGTCGGCAACTTTGATAATATCAAGATTGTGTTCAATAACGATAACGGTATTTCCGCCTTCAACAAGCCTATCTAAAATAGAAACAAGTTGCTTTACGTCATGGGTATGAAGTCCCGTTGTGGGCTCATCTAAAATATAAACCGTTTTACCGGTAGGACGGCGCGAAAGTTCCGTTGCAAGTTTAACGCGCTGTGCTTCACCGCCTGAAAGCATAGTGGAGGGTTGCCCTAACTTAATATATCCCAATCCAACGTCATAAAGAAGTTGGATCTTTCTTTGTATCTGCGGTAAATTTTCAAAGAAACCTAATGCTTCTTCAACTGTCATATCAAGAACTTCAAAAATATTCTTACCTTTATAGTGCACCTCAAGAGTTTCCTTTGAATATCTCTGTCCGTTACAAACTTCGCAAGGCACATAAATATCAGGCATAAAGTGCATGGCAATCTTTATAATGCCATCACCTGAACATGCTTCACATCTTCCGCCCTTTACGTTAAAACTGAAACGGCCACTGTTATATCCGCGCATTTTTGCATCCTGAGTCTGGGCAAAAAGATTGCGAATATGATCAAACACGCCCGTATAAGTGGCAGGATTTGATCTGGGCGTTCTTCCTATAGGACTTTGATCTATTACAATAACTTTATCAAGTTGTTCAAGCCCCGTAACGTCTTTACAAGGCGCAGGGGGGAAGTGTGCGCGGTTAAGTTTCCGCGCAAGAGTTTTATATAAAACTTCGTTTACAAGGGAACTTTTTCCTGAACCCGAAACACCCGTGACGGCACAAATTACACCTAAGGGGAATTTTACCGTCAGATTTTTTAAATTGTTTGCGTAAGCCTTTTCAACTGTAATATATCCCCTTGGCACTCTGCGTTTTTCGGGAACGGGAATAGTTTCTCTGCCCGAAAGATATGCGCCCGTTATTGATTCCTTGCAGTTCATAATATCTTCAGGGCTTCCTGCGCATACGATGTTTCCGCCGCCTGAGCCTGCAAGGGGGCCGATATCAACAATATAATCGGCTTCACGCATGGTATCTTCATCGTGTTCAACAACGATCAAAGTATTTCCAAGATCGCGAAGCCCCTTTAAGGAAGCGAGAAGTTTTTCGTTATCTCTTTGATGTAAGCCGATGCTTGGCTCATCTAAAATATATAATACGCCCATAAGACCTGCACCGATCTGCGTTGCAAGGCGGATTCTTTGTGCTTCGCCGCCTGAAAGAGTGCATGCAGAACGTGTAAGGGTAAGATATTCAAGACCAACGTTTTCAAGGAAAGCAAGCCTTGTATTTATTTCCTTTAAAATTCGCTCTGAAATCATAGTATCCTTACCCGAAAGAGTAAGATTTTCCAAAAATGTGCGTATTTCGTTTACGGGCATATCGGAAAGTTCATGAATATTTTTACCGTTGATTTTAACCGCCAAGGCTTCGGGACGGTAGCGCATACCGTTACAAGCACGGCAAGGACTTTCTATCATATACTGTTCAAGATCGCGCTTTACGCCCTCTGACTGAGTATCGCGGTAACGTCTTTCGGTCTGAGGAATTATGCCCTCAAACACCTGCTTGTAAGTGCGCGAATGACGGCTTGTGGTAATATGAAATTCAATTTCTTCATTTCCCGATCCGTAAAGAATAATATCCTGATACTTTTTATCAAGATCTTTAAAGGGCACGTCAAGAGAAAAACCGTAATGCTTTGAAAGACCTTCATAATACATGCGATTCATGGTGTCTGTACCCATAACGAACCAGCCTGAAACACGGATAGCACCCTCATTTAAGGATAGATTTTCATCGTGAATAACCAGTGACGGTGAAACTCTTGAAATAGTGCCCAAGCCTGTACATTCAGGACAAGCACCGAAAGGCGAGTTAAAGGAAAAGAGTCTTGGCTCAAGGGCTTCAATGCTGATATTGCAATCAGGACAAGCATAGTTTTCCGAAAAAAGGCGCTCCTCGTTAGTATCAAGGCGATCAATTATCATTAAGCCTTCTGCAAGTTTTAAAGCGCTTTCAATGCTATCGGTAAGACGCGAGCGTATATCTTTACGAACGATAAGGCGGTCAATAACAACAGAAATATAGTGTTTATTGTTTTTCTCAAGCTTGATCTCATCGGAAAGTTCGTACATTTCACCGTCGATTTTTGCGCGGATATAGCCTGCTTTAAGAATATCCTCCAACAGTTTAACGTGTTCGCCTTTTCTTGCACGAACAACGGGTGCAAGCACAAGAATTTTTGTTCCCTCAGGCATAGCAAGAACGGTTTCAACCATCTGATCAACCGATTGCTTGTTGATCTCTTTTCCGCATTTGGGGCAATGGGCAACACCGATTCGCGCATACAAAAGACGCAGATAATCGTGAATCTCCGTAACAGTACCCACCGTTGAACGGGGGTTATTATTTGTGGTTTTCTGATCAATACTTATGGCGGGGGAAAGTCCCTCAATGCTTTCAACATCAGGCTTTTCCATCTGCCCTAAAAACTGACGGGCATAGGAGGAAAGACTTTCAACGTATCTGCGCTGACCCTCTGCATAAAGGGTATCAAAAGCAAGAGAACTTTTTCCCGATCCTGAAAGTCCCGTAAAAACAACAAGTTTATTTCTTGGTATTTTTACGCTTACGTTTTTTAAGTTGTGGGTTTTAGCACCCTTTATAATAATTTCTTCGTTCATTCTTCGTCTCCATAAAGAGTTTTAAGCATATCGCGGATCTTTGCCGCCTTTTCAAATTCAAGGTTTTTGGCAAGACGGAGCATTTCTTCTTCAAGGGCACGAATCTGATCCTTGATACTGCCTTGAAGTTTAAGTTCTTCCTTAGTTTTTCCGCTGATTTCAATAAGATCGGCAATAGGCTTGATAATCGTTTTAGTTGTAATATTGTTTTGCTTATTATAATCTTCCTGAATTTTTCTTCTGCGCGTTGTTTCTTCTATTGCACCACGCATAGAATCAGTCATATTATCAGCATACATGATAACTCTGCCCTCAGCATTTCGCGCACCGCGGCCGATGGTCTGTATAAGCGACCGTTGTGAACGCAAGAAACCTTCCTTATCTGCATCAAGAATGGCAATTAAGGCAACTTCAGGCAAGTCAAGACCCTCTCTTAAAAGGTTGATGCCAACTAAAACATCAAACTTCTTTAATCTGAGATTCCTTAAAATTTCAACGCGGTCAAGAGTATGGATCTCCGAGTGCATATACTCAACCTTAAAATCTGCTTCCTTTAAGTAATCGGTAAGCATTTCCGCCATGCGTTTTGTTAGCGTTGTTATAAGAGTACGATAGCCTTTTTCAGTAGTTTTT
>JAZULU010000008.1:0-23647 GCA_045603265.1 Clostridia bacterium | reverse complement strand
TCGGCTGCAACGTCTATTTTGCGGATCCGTACTGTGCTTGGCAAAAGGGGACAAACGAGAATTTGAATGGCTTGCTCCGTGAGTTTTATCCAAAAGGCAGAAATCTTTCGCGAGTTAGTCCTTCAACGCTAAAAAAGAACCCGGCGTGGATCAACGCCAGGCCCAAAAAGGTTTTAGGATTTCAAAAACCGGTTGATTTGTTTGAACTTTCTCTCAAAAACTGTTGCACTTAGTTTGACAATTCATCTATATTACTAAAAATTAGTGATCCTTATCGCAAAGCATAAGAATGCCGCCGATTAAGCTAACGAAAAGTAATGAGCAAACCTTAAAGCCTGTGCCGATAGGCTCGCCTCTCTTAAGCTTGTTGAAGTATGAAATGGTCATAGGAATGCACCATGCAAGGGGAATAAGATAACCACTGATACCTGTCATAATAGTACCGATGATCATAAATACCTTTGCAGCTGTTGTTAAGCCTGACTCCTTAACGGGCTGGGGAGCATAAGGCTGCTGACCATAACCCTGCTGGGGAGCATAACCCTGCTGAGGAGCATAACCCTGCTGAGGAGCATAGCCCTGCTGAGGAGCATAGCCCTGCTGGGGAGCATAGCCCTGCTGAGGAGCATAACCTTGCTGAGGAGCGTAACCCTGCTGAGGAGCTGCCTGAACGGGTGAACCGCAGTTAGGACATGCTGCCATTCCGTCTGTCAACTGTGAACCACATTTTGTACAAAATTTCATTTGAATCACCTCATAAAATAATTTGACTTTTTTGTCAAACGTATTATAACATCATTTTTTTTGCTCGTCAATATTTGTCGAATAAAAAAATGAAAAAAATGTGAAAATTTTTTATTTTTTTGCAATAAAATTGAAATTTATGCAAAAAATACCCATTTTATACACTTGATTTCTATTAAAACTCATTACTATATTCTATTTATCGCCACTTGGGATTATTACTTAATAACTGAATTTTAAAGGTTTGTTTCCGAAATCATTTGATTAAAGGTGACCTGACTTATCATGGTTATACCGTGTAACATGGCATCTTTGACTTTTGTTTCACCGGGCAACGCACCATAGATAAGGAAGTCTGTTTCATCTGTTACCGCATCGGAAGTTTTTGCGCCTAAAAACGTAAGAAGTTCCAAAATGTCATCTCTTGTAAAATCGGTAAACGTTCCGGTAACGACCACAGTTTTATTGGAAAAAGGATTATTTATATCATTCTTTGGCGTTCCGATAAAACTGAGTTCAGCCATAAGCCCCACAAGCAAATTTGCATTTCCTTTATCAGCGTACCATTGATAAATACTACGCTCAACGTATGGGGAAATCCCGTCAATATGCGAAAAGGGGAAATTTTCCATAATTGCTATATAAAAATTTTCCATTGAGCCGTAATAATATTGGTGCAGTATTTTTGCTGTTTCAGGACCAAGAACAGGAATTCCCAGACCCACAAGAAAATTGTGCATCAGACAATTTTTGCTTCTTTTAATAGATTGTGAAAGTGCATTATACATATCTACACCAAAGCCGGGTGTAGATACGATTTCTTTGGCATAAATATCAAGATGATAAATATCTTTAAAGGATTTGATCCAACCAAAAGACATCATTTTTTCAATGGTTGCAACAGATAAACCTTCAATGTTCATTGCGGATTTATCACAATAGCGCGCAATTTTGTGGGCATTTCTTGCGATACAGTTTTCATTTTTGCAGTAAAGATTGCGAATTCCCTTTGCTGATGTGGTTATTGTTAGTTCTTCGCCGCAGCAAGGACAGTATTTGGGCAAAGTAAAGTTGTCGCTTTTTGTAATATTATCGGCAATTTGGGGAATTATCATGTTTGCTTTGTAAACAAGAATATCATCACCGATTCCAAATTTGTAACGCTGGAAGTTTGTAAGATTGTGCATATTGGCTTTGTGAACGCGTGTGCCGTCAATGGTGATTTCATCAAACAACGCTATTATGCTTACGTTGCCCGTTCTTGTTGTTACAAGTTCAACACCTCTGAATTTTGTGAGTTTTGATTTATCACGCCATTTCAGGGCGATCATGCGCTTTTCGTGATGAGCAGTTGCACCTAAAGATACACCGTATTTATAATCGTTATATTCGCAGATAATGCCGTCAACGGGATATTTGAAATCTTGGGGTACCCATTGTCCGATAGCTTCCCGTATTTCGTCGTCAGTTGCATCTTTGTTTAAAAGGCGGTACTCAACAACCGCAAAATTGTTTTCTTTCAAAAACTCAAGGTGCTCATGTTTTTTTGAAGGCAGTTTTTTGTCTATAAGTTCAAAAGCGAAGAAATCAAAATGGTTAAGTTTGCCAACGTCGGGGGAAAGTGCTCTGACGGCACCTGAAACAACGTTGCGGGGATGTGAATTTATTCCCGTTATCTTTGAAACAGTATCGTGATCACTAAAGGAAATAACGCCTTCACCACGCACTTCAAAAGGTTCTTTGTAGGGAACAACAAAGGGAATGTTGCGGAAATGCTTTACCGTATGGGTAACGTCTTCACCAACAAGACCGTCGCTTCCGCGGGTGATAGCCTGCTTGAATCTTCCGTCTTCATATCTTAAAACTAAAGTAAGACCGTCCATTTTCCAGGAAAAGAGTAATTCCTTGTTTTTTTTGAATGTTATGATTTCTTCAATGTTTTTTGTTTTGTTGCAGGAAAGCATGGGTTTTGAATGGGGAACAGATTGAAGTTCTATCTTTTTGTCGGAGGGAATTTTGCCTATAGGGGAGGTGGCAAAATGGATTCCCGTCATTTTCTCAAGCATGGTAAGTTCAATAACAAGTTTATCATACTCGTTATCGGTCATTATAGGCTCATCATCTATAAAATACGCCTTATCAGCCGCATTGATCTTTTCAATAAGTTCTTTCATTTTTTCAATATTATTCATAGCATTTCCTCCATTTTTTTGTTACGTATCTTGCGCATGGCCTTCGATCAGCCGCGCGATTTTTCCCCAAGGCGGAGTTATGTCTTTGTTGTTTATTATCCACAATACGGGGATTCCAAGTGCTTCGCTTTCATCAGGAAAAGGCGCACCACCGTCAGTAAGAATAACTATACTTGCAGGGAGATCATTAAGCATGTTTTCTTGCACGTGTTTGAAGATAATATCAAAACTTGTTCCGCCGCCGCCTTTAGGACGGATTATTTTAAAATCATCTTCGTCCTGAAATTCTATAGGTTCAATGATTACAGCGTCAAAGAAACCTAATTTTCCCGTTAGTTTTCCGTTAAACTGACCTATTGCGTGATAAATTTCGCTATAACATTGTGTTATTTCGGTGTCGCTCATAGATGCGGAAGTATCGATCATAAACAGTATGTTTTCAGCTTTTTGATCTTTTTCGTTAAAATCAGGCAAGAAGAAAGGGCAGTCGTCCATTCTTTTGTCCGGGGGCGCAAAAGAATAATCGCAAATATCTTCCTGAATAAAATCGATCAAAATGGTGCGCCAATCAAGAATGGGATTTTTAATTTCATCAATCATTCTTTTTGCCCCAAGAGGCGTTGTTCCGCGACATTTGCCTCCCTTTGACGAAAAAGTTCCGTCGTTAGAGGCGCTTTCGAGGCTTTCAATAATATCAGTTGCTTCGATCATTCGGGAAAGCCACGTTGTCTTGCCTGAATTACATTCATCGTCGCCTTCCCAGAAATCGTGATCGTCAAAACGTTCAGATTCTTTATTGCCTTCCTCTTCTTTGAGTTCATCTTCTTGTATATTTGCTTCCAATGCAATCGCTTTATTGTGTTTAAGCATTGATGCGACCAGTTCGTTGAGTTTTGCATCAATATCGTTATCGGTAGATATGCCGCCTTTTAATTTTTTCGAACTGTTTTTTGAACCGTTTTTTGATTCTGCTTGGGCGCCGTCTCCAGATAAATCACTTGTATCTTTATTATCGATAGATATGTCGCCTTTTGATTTTTCCGAACTGTTTTTTGCACCGTTTTTTGAATTTTCAGAATTACTTTCTGCACTGAGATTTTCTAAATTTTCTGACGCACTTTCGTCTTTTGAGGCTTTTGTTTCTTTTTTGCCGTTTTTTGATTCTGCTTGGGCGCCGTCTTCAGATGAATCACTTGATTGATCGTTTTTGCCGTTTTTGCCTTTTTGTGAATTTTTTGATGAAGAAGTATTTTTACTGCAATCGTCTTTTAGGGAGTTATTATCGCTTGTGTCTTCGGTATTATCAGAGTTTTCATTGCTGTTTTCGTCTGACGATGCATCTTGACTGTTTGATGAATCACTTGATTGATCTTTTTTGTCGTTTTTGTCTTTTTGTGAATTTTTTGATGAAGAAGTATTTTTACTGCAATCGTCTTTTAGGGAGTTATTATCGCTTGTGTCTTCGGTATTATCAGAGTTTGCATTGCTGTTTCCGCCTGACGATGCACCTTGACTGTTTGCGGCATTGTTTTGTTTTTTCGGTTTTATATTGTGTTGATCTAAAAGCATAGAATAAACTTCTTCAGCGGTGTAAAGATATCCCTCTTTTCCGTTAGGCGCCAGGTGCATTGATTCACCGTATTTTTTTAAAGATATAAATTTCTTGTCTTTGTTGCAACTGTAATAAATGTTTGAATTTACTACAATATCGCAGGCTATATCAAAAATTTCGGTTTCGTAATCAGGTTGATGGCGAAAAGGATGTCCAAGCGCAGCGTGGAGAACTTCGTGCATCAACACGAAAACAAGTTCCGAATCGCTTAACTCGTTTATAAAATCGGGGTTAAAGGCGATGCGGTAGCCATCAGTGTAAGTCGTTTCACAACTAAGATCAATGGCAAATTTCATGTTGATAAGTAATAAGGCGTAAAAAGGATACGTTTCCATTAAAGAAAGACGTGCATTTTGCAATCGCTTTACTATTTCGTAAGTTTCTTTATCAAACCGAGCCATTACGAACTATACTCCTTTTTGCTAAAAGGTTTATATATTCCGGAACGTTCATCAATACGTCTTTGTAGTTAGGCTTCATTGCTTCGTAGTTTTTAAGAAGAATTGCAATGTAATCGGCAGGTAATTTTTCTGCATAATGTAAAGAGTTTCCTATTTTTTCAAGATCGTCCATATGTTCTTTAGCGTACGCGGACATGGAGCATACTACCGCATATACCAAATCGGAACTTGTAGGAACTTCACAAGCGATACCGTTGAAAATATCTTCCGGTTTTGGAATTTTATAGTGTGTTGTGCACCAGGAACGGAATTCAATGGCAACGCCGTTGCCTACAAGACCTGCAATAAGTGGATATACAATATGTTCGTTATCGTTTACGTTGTTTAAAATATTGCTCACCATTTCCCAAGAACGGGGCGTTGCAAAGGCAAGATCATCACTTTTGGGATCAAATCCGAAAAGTCTGTCAGATCTATAGTAAAGAAAACCTAAAACTTTGGGATGAATGTTTGAACGCTCAGCCCATGCTTGCCAGGAAACGAAACTGCCTTCAACTTCAATGTGTAACAGACGGTTGGCCAGCGCTTTGGGCATTTTAAAAGAAACTGACTTATCGGTAACACGGTTACCTGCCGCAATTACTATGCAGTTATCGGGAAGTTTGTGCTCGCCTACAACGCGGTCAAGGGTTATCTGGTAGGCGGCTGCCTGAACAGATTGGGGTGCGGCGGAAATTTCATCAAGGAACAGTATGTTTATAATATCTTCACTGTCATCCATTTGGAAGATCTGCGGTTTCAGCCAGATAGCAAGTGTTTTATCTTGGTTTGCAGTGGGGATACCGCGCAAGTCGATGGGGTTGAAAAGTAAAAGACGCACATCCGTTATAACGACTTTTTTGCCCGTTTCACGCTCAATATCCTTGCCTATCTGTCTAACTGCCTGGGATTTACCTACACCGGGAGGGCCCCATAACATTACTGACGGCAGAATTTTGGGGGACAGATTCTTTTTTATAACGGTACAGTAAGAAACGGATAAAGTTTTGATGGTGTTTTCTACGTTTAATATGGGCATATTTGCTGATAGATTATTATTACTCATGCGGCATTTACTCCTAACTCTAAATTTATTCTGTCAAGTTCTTCTCTAAGGGAGTCAATTTCATCGGCAAAGGAGTTTTCGTTTATGGTCAATTCTTCCTCTAATGCCTTTTGCTGACATTTAAGATTATAAAGTTCGTTCAGATAATCCTTTTTCGTTTCTTCAAGAGAATTAAGGAAATTGTTTAAGCGTTTGGTAATGCCTGACATGCTTTCGATCTCTATTTCATAAACACCGTTTTTGCGTATCTGAATGTAGGGGATAGCCTCGCGGATCTTTACGTTTTCGCCGTCTTTTTGTTTTTGATTGGCGATTCTTGGCTTCATTCTTGCGGGAACTACCACTTCAAAGCCTTGGAAATCAAGAATTTTCTTTTCATAAGGCATGTTGCGGTGAGTTTTAACTTCCGTATAAATGGCTGAGCGAATGGCATACTGTTCTTCGTAACTCATAGATTTATAATCGGTTTTATTTTGCTGATAGAAATCGATGTCAAGTTGTGCATTTGAGATCTTTTGCTCTTGCTCTTTAATTTTTTGCGGAATTTTTTCCAGGGCGCGACGCTTTTCTTCTCTTGAATTTATAAAGTCGCGGTGAAGGATACGGTATTTGTCAAGTTCGTTTATAACTTCAACACGGCGCTTGATAAGGGGGTTGCCTACCGCAAGTGCCTTTACTTCGGCGTAGGTAAGAATTGATTCGTCAACGTCATCACCTTCACGGACGGTAACTTTTCCTGAAAGGATCTGACTTATAAAACGTTGTTTGCTTTCAAGCAACTGCCATGAATAGGCATCAAAACTACCCTTTGTAATATAACGGAATATTTTTACCGATTTACAAGTGTTGCCCTGGCGTAGAATTCTTCCCTCGCGCTGGACCATATCGGCAGGTTTCCAGGGCACGTCAAGGTGATGCAGGGCACAAAGTTTTTCCTGAACGTTTACACCCAGTCCCATTTTAAAGGTGGAACCCATGATCACGGCAGTCCGTCCCTCGCGCAGATCTTTAAAAAGTAGTTTCTTTTCAAATTCGTTGTCAGCATCGTGAATAAATGCTATCTGGTTTGCGGGAATTCCCATAGCCTTTAAAATATGTTTAAGATCGTGGTAAAGATTAAATCCGCTTTTAGGCGTTGAAATATCGCAAAAAACCATTTGTATAAGTTTTTCTTCGCGAGTTTTTTGATAAATGTCAAAAATATTTTCGGCACATCGGAAAATTTTTGACGAAAAATCAAGACCGTAAGTAATATCGATAAGGCGCATATCAAGGGCGGCTTTTCTTCCGTCAGTGGTGATCTTTAAAAGATTGTCAACGTGGGGGTCTACTCGCTTTTGCCTTACGTCGTCGGCGCGAATAGATATATCTTTTAAAAATTCTTTGAAATCTTCGGTGCCCGGTGCAACTGAATCGGTATAACCCTCAAATTCAGGCAGACCTTCGCTTACACTTACGCGGTAAAAATCTGCAATGGAGGACAAAATGCTTGTAAGTTCGGGCACGTTAAGAAATCTTGAAAAGCGCGTTGCAAGGTGGTAGTTATTTGTATCAACGTCAATTTCAAATTCAGTAGTCTTTTTGCCGAACATGCCCGTCCACGAATCAAAGTTCTGGATACCAAGGAACTCAAGTTCACCGTCCTGCAGATATTTTTGCATAATGAAAAGGTCGGTAATGGAGTTTGTAATGGGAGTTCCCGTTGCCATAATAACTCTACCACCGTTGTTTTGCCTTTGAACACAGTGAACTTTGTCCATCATACCGTTACATTTTTTTGAGCCTGTATTGGAAATACCGCGTACACGGGATATGGACGTTCCGATAGTAACGTTTTTATAGTTATGTGCCTCGTCAACAAAAAGAGTGTTTATTCCAAGTTCATCAAAGGGCATTTCACAAACATTTTCAGTCATATCCTCTTGAAGTTTGTCAAGAGTTGTTAAAACTGCTTTGCGCTTTGCTTCAAAAATGGCAGGGTTTTTACCATCGCAATTTTTATAAAATCTTTCCGATGCCTTTTCGATTTGTTCTAACTTCTTTTCATAAAATTCTTTGTAATAGCGCTTTGAAAGGGAAAGCATATCAAAGCAACTGTAAGCCATAAGGATCGCATCAAAATCTTCTTTTTTAATTTGATTTAAAGTATCGCTTCGCTTTTTTGCATTGAAGTTTTTGTTATTTACTATAAGAAGTTTTGCGTTTGAATAAAGAGTCCTGAACATTTCAACCCATTGAGGAAGAATGTTATTTGGTATTACATAAAGATTTTTATCTGATTTTCCTAAACGGCGAAGTTCCATACCTGCTACGATCATCGTATAGGTTTTTCCTGCACCAACGTCGTGTGCAAGAAGTGTGTTGGGACTGAAAATGATTCGTGCAATGGAATCCTTTTGGTGTGGGCGGAGTTGAATGGCGGGATTTATATCGGGAAATTCAAGGAACGAGCCGTCAAAGGTACGCTTTCTAACGTTACCGTAGCGGCGGCAATAGGCACCCTGGATACGCTTTTTGCGGTTTTCGTCCTGCCAGATCCAATTTTTAAATTCAGCAATCATTTTTTCTTGTTTCTCAAGAACTTTTACCGTTTCCTGCTGATTAAGAAAACGTTCTTTTTTGCTTGCATCGGGACAGTCAAAAATAGCAAGAGTTTTCATGTTAAGGATATTTTCCATTAAGTATAACATGTCCATGCGCTCAGTACCCCAGATGGAATAGTTGAATTGCTCATATTTTCCGTGCTCGTGGCTTTTTCTAAAGCGCGTTTTTTCGGGAATTACCCACAAACCCGTTACATCGTCATGGCGCACTCTGTAATTTTCATTAAGAAAGGGCTGTGCGCTTTTTGGATATCCACCGTCAATGGGACCAAGACCGATAAGATGAAGAATGAAATCGTCGATAATATCGGCAGGCACCCAGGGGGAGCCCAGCGTAACGTAAATATCTTCTATGGGAATATTGCCTTCGATAAGACCTTCAAGGGCTTTTACGTTATCTTCAAAATATCCTGAATATTCTTCATTTGCTTCTTGTGCAAGTTGATACTTGTGCATAAGGTTGCCTGAAAGATACTCGTCAGCCGTTTCCCACCCTTTATAAAAACATTCGTTCCAAAACAAAGGATTTTGGAAAATTGAGCCGCGCAGTTGTTCAATAACGTCCTTTAATTCAACACCGGTAATGGAGGAGATAAATTCAATATCAACTACACCTAAAGTATCCAAACACATAAGCAATCCGTCAGATACTGAATCACAATGAAGATTTGCTCTTTCGTCATCTAAAAAGGCATTGGTAAAGTCAAGGGGAAGATCCATTGCGGTAACTTCCTTAACGTGTTCAAGGCGCTTTCTTTCGGCACGCATTGCGGCACGCATTGCGGCAGCTTCTTTACGCTTTGCTTCTCTTTCCAATTTTTTCTTAAGAAGTTCAACTTCTTGCTGTTCGCGAATGTGTTGCTCACGCAATTTAAGGTCAAGCTGGGCATATCTAAGGGATTCTATGGCAATGTCAAGTTCTTCGGCAGAAAAACATTCCCCGCCCTTTTTTACCGAGTCGTAAAAATTATATAAAAGAGTTTTCTTTGCTTTTGAAAGTTGTACAACATCTATTTTGTTTTCCGACATGGGAAAGCCTCCTTAACAGTTGGTAAGCATACTATAATAAATTCGATGTACTTAAAATGGGACAATGAACAGTTTTTACTGCGGAATAAAAATATTTCTTCTTAAATTTAAGTTGACGTGCAGTTCGCCGTGCTCTTTTATAAATGCTTGCAAATATTCAAAAGGATCGTGTTGTAAGATCCATTGCAGTTCTTCCTCAAAAATAGGTACAAGCATAAGGTAGTTCACTTCGCCAACGTCAGTTACCGTTACACTGTGGGCAGGACCTAAAAAGACAAAATATTCGTATCCGAATTTTTCCTTAAATTTTGTGCCTGCATCTATTGTATGACCTAAGCCAAGCCATGAATTTTCGCGGAAGGGATATTTTGATATATGTACAAGTTCATTTGCGATTGTATGGGCATCCTCACTGCAAATATCCATTTTATCGGCAAAAGCAAGTATTTCGATGTGCTCAAAGGGCGTAAGGGGCGTGTCTTGCTTTTTTGCACTCATGCCAAAGGTGGCAAAGGAGCAACTGCCGTCCTCCGAAGTCATGGCAAGTGTGTCGGTGTGTACATATTCACTTGTTACTTCGTGAAAAATAAATGAGTCTTTTGCTTCACAAAAACTTTCAATAGAATCGGTTAGTTCGTTTTGTTGTTGGGTTGTGTAATAAATAGGAGTTTTGTTCATTTTTTTAAATTCCTTTCATTTTTTTGTAATTATACAAAATTAAAAG
Organism: Clostridia bacterium; assembly: GCA_045603265.1. Taxonomy (GTDB): domain Bacteria; phylum Bacillota; class Clostridia; order Christensenellales; family QALW01; genus UMGS1322. The sequence continues at coordinate 13,237 of JAZULU010000008.1, read as the reverse complement.
TGACTTATTTGGTACAATGAACCAAAAAAATAAAAACCACAGAAAAATTTTTCTGTGGTTTGTTTTTTTAAAAATTTAATTTCCGCCGAAATGGGCAAAAGTCATCCAACATATTGCAAAACCGATTATTAATCCCAAAATTGCCACAACGGGAATCCAGGGCATAATATTTAACGGTTTTGATTCCTTTTCTTTAGGCGGTTGTTTTTTTCTTTCTTTTGCCATGACGCGCCTCAGATATCAAGCACGCGGATCTTTGAAAGAATATTAAGTTGAGCCTGCTTTTCAAAATTCTCTTTGTTAAGAGATTTTTTTGTTATTGCGGCAACAACGCCGTTTTCATTATATATAATGTCAGCATTGGGGAAAAGTTTAATTACTTCATCTACCGAGTTTTCGGCGCGGATATACCATGCGCTTTCAAGATCTTCCTGGCAAAGTACTTTGCCTTCAATTTCGTCCTGCCAGCCCCAGCCCTTAAGGAATTCAAAGTGCTTTGCGGCATCTAAAATATCGGCAACAACTGCACTGGCAGTAGGAAGTTTACCTGCACCGCGACCGCAAAGGAACACGTCACCAACGGCATTGCCGCGGATAAGCACGCTGTTAAAAACGTCCTTAACACCTGAAAGAAGGCTTGTGTGGGGAACAAGTGCGGGGGCAACCATAACTTTAAGGTTTTCACCGTAATTTTCACCTTGACCTATAAGTTTGATACTATAACCTTTTTCGTCGGCAATAGCAACGTCATCAAGGGAGATCTTTGTAATTCCCTCAGCATAAACGTCTTTAGGATAAACGTGGTTGCCAAATGCAAGGGAAGCAAGGATACACATTTTTCTGCAAGCATCGATACCTTCAACGTCAGCAGTGGGATCTGCTTCAGCGTAGCCCAATGCCTGGGCATTTTTAAGTGCATCACTAAAGGCAACGTTTTCTTCGATCATCTTTGTAAGAATATAGTTGGTAGTGCCGTTTAAGATACCGTAAAATTCAGTAATCTCATTTGCGGCCATGCAACGGTGCATGGGGCGAATCAGCGGAATTCCGCCGCCAACAGAAGCTTCAAAGAAATAGTTTACGTTATTCTCTTTGGCAAGTTTTAAAAGTTCAAAACCTTTTTGCGCAACAAGTTCTTTGTTGGAAGTAACAACGCTTTTTCCTGCCTTTAAAGCGCGTACGGTATAATCGTAGGCAAAAGTAGCACCGCCGATAACTTCAGCAACTACTTTTATTTCGGGATCGTTTTCAATAATTGAAAAATCCTTAACAAACTTGTCCTTATAAGGACTGTAGGGAAAATCCCTTATATCAAGAATATATTTTACGTTAAGTTCGTTTTCAAGTTTGGCGGCAATGTGATTTTTGTTCATGTCAATAAGCTCAACAACACCGCTGCCAACGGTACCGAAGCCTAAAACTGCAACGTTAATCATTTAGAAAAATTCCTTTCTGAAAATATATATATTATTTTATGCTAAAAAGCCGTTTATGGCAAGTGTTTTAAATGAAATTTTGAAAAAGATATAAAGAAAAAACAAATAAAGGCGGTCAGTTTGAAAATTCTGCTTCCTTTGCGTAATCAATAAAGGCTTTCAGGCTTCGTGACATCCACTTGTTCTTATGATAAATAAGTTGTTTCCAGATATCTATATTCATATCTGTTACGTCAAGAAAACATAACTGACCTGACTCAATCAAAGGTTTTGTAACAAAATCGGGAAGATATGAGATCATATCGCTTTCTAAAAGCATTGACGTAATAATATCGGTGCGTCCGATTTCAAGAACAGGGTTGATCTCCAACGATTTTTTTGCAAGTTCCCCGTCAAAAACACGGCGGTAACCTTGACCGAATTCAGTTAAAACAAAGGGCTCGTTTATAATATCTTTAATGGAAAGATTCTTTTTACCGAAAAATTTCGATTTTGAACTTGCTACAAAGTGCATGGGAAGCAGTTGTTCTTTTGCGATAATATAATCATTATTGTGTATACGCTGGTCAAGGGTTATGATAACGTCAGCCTCGTTGTGGTCCAGCATGGAAAGCATTACTGACGAGTCACCGGTCGTAAAACGAATTGAAATCAAGGGGTATTTTGAATGAAAATCAACGTAGTGGGCGCTGATCATCTCTTCACAGACCGAGTCGGGCGATACGATATGAATAAGACCTTTTACATCTTTTTCACCACCGATACTTTCCTTAAAATCATCGGTTAATGCGCGGACTTTGTGGGCATATGAAACAAGTTCTCGGCCCTTTTCCGTAAGCGTTATTGTATGATTGATCCTTTCAAATAAAAGACAGTCCAGTTCTTCTTCAAGTTGCTTTATTTGAAAGGAAACCGTTGATTGAGAATAACCTAATTGCTCGGCCGCTTTTGTAAAACTTCCCAGTTCCGCCACATGTATAAAAGTAATGAGATTTCTTAATTCCATAGAGTCATCTCCTTAACATCAAAAAAATCGATGATAAACATCAGAACCATTCATTTGACTAATGGCAAAATGTATTATATAACATAACCACAAAAAAGGCAAGACGTATTTGCTTGCCAGTAAAAAAAGGAGAAGTTATTATGAAAAAAGTAATATCCGTTATGTTGGTACTTATGCTTTGTTTAGGTTTTGTTGCTTGTGGTGACAATACTAACGAGGGCACAGCAGGTACAAAAAAATACAAGATAGGCATTTGTCAGCTTATGGAACATGCTGCTCTTGATGCTGCAACAGAAGGCTTTAAGCAGGCAATTATTGATGAACTCGGCGCAGAAAACGTTGAGTTTGATGTTCAGAACGGTCAGGGCGATGCCACAACGTGTTCAACGATCGTAAACCAGTTCGTTTCAAACAACGTTGATCTTATTATGGCAAACGCAACACCTGCACTTCAGTCTGCGGCGGCGGCAACGGGAGATATTCCGATCCTTGGTACTTCAGTAACTGAGTACGGTGTAGCACTTGAACTTGATGATTTTAACGGTACTGTTGGCGGAAATATTTCAGGAACTTCCGATCTTGCTCCCCTTGACAAGCAGGCAGAAATGATCGTTCAGTGGTGTCCTGAAGCAAAAACAGTTGGTCTTCTTTATTGCTCAAAAGAAGCAAACAGCCAGTATCAGGTTGATGTTGTAAAGGCTGAACTTGAAAAGAAAGGTCTTACCGCAACACTTTATCCCTTTACTGACTCCAATGACCTTGCTCAGATCTGCACAACGGCAGCTGATAAATGTGACGTTATTTACGTTCCCACAGATAACACCGTTGCAGAAAACACAGGTATTATCGATAACATTTGTGAGCCTAAAAAAGTTCCCGTAATTGCAGGCGAAGAAGGCATTTGTTCAGGATGCGGAATTGCAACCCTTTCGATTAGCTATTACGATCTCGGCTACACTACCGGTAAAATGGCAGTTAAGATATTAAAAGATGGCGCAGATATTTCAACAATGCCTATTGCATATGCCGAAAAGCAAACACCCAAGTATAACAAGCAGAATTGTGAAGCTTTGGGAATTGCACCTCTTGAAGGGTATGTAGCTGTTGAAGAAAAATAATCAGAAATATTTTAAGCCGGGGAGATCATCACTTCCCGGCTTTAAGTGGTTTTATAAGGGAGAATAAAATGGAAATTTTAGTACAACTTTTTAATGCTCTTCCCGGTGCTGTTTCGCAAGGGCTTATTTGGGGCATTATGGCAATCGGCGTTTACATTACATACCGAATTCTTGATGTTGCAGATCTTACTGTAGACGGATCTTTTGCAACGGGCGGTGCTGTAGCGGTAATGCTTATTCTTAACGGATGCAATTTGTGGCTTGCCATGTTGGCGGCTTTTGTTGCAGGACTTTTAGCAGGTGCGATCACCGGTCTTTTACACACTCTTATGGGAATTCCGCCAATTCTTGCAGGCATACTTACACAACTTTCTCTTTATTCAATCAATCTTAAAATAATGGGAAAGGCAAATCAGTCTGTAAACGTAAATAAAACGGACTTGATTGTGTCCTTAAGATGGGTAAAGGAATTTGCTTTACATAATCCCCTTATAACGGTGGGAATAGTTCTTATTATTTTAATTGCGGTGCTTTATTGGTTCTTTGGAACGGAGATGGGCTGTGCTATCAGGGCAACGGGAACAAATATGAACATGAGCCGTGCTCAGGGAATTAACACAAACTTCAATAAAGTTCTTGGAATTATGCTTTCTAACGGTCTTGTTGCTTTTTCGGGTGCATTCCTTGCCCAATACCAAGGATTTGCTGACGTAAAAATGGGGCAGGGTGCTATCGTTATCGGTCTTGCCGCCGTTATTATAGGTGAGGCATTATTCAGTAAGATTTTCAAAAACTTTGCGTTAAAACTGTTAGCGGTTGCTATTGGCTCGATTATTTACTATATTGTTATTCAGGCGGTTATCACTATCGGTCTTGATGCAAACCTTCTTAAATTGCTCTCTGCATTAATTGTTGCCATATTCCTTGCAATTCCCTATTGGAAAAGAAAGTATATGGAAAATCATATGAGAAAAGGGGGAAAGGCAAATGCTTGATATAATAAACGTACAAAAAACTTTTAACCCCGGAACAATAAATGAAAAAAAGGCTTTAAACGGCATAAATCTGCATCTTGATGACGGAGATTTCGTAACGGTTATCGGTGGAAACGGTGCAGGTAAATCAACGATGCTTAATATGATTGCAGGCGTATATCCCGTTGATTGCGGAAGTGTCGTAATTGACGGTATTGATGTTACGCATCTTCCTGAATATAAGCGCGCCAAATATCTTGGCAGAGTTTTTCAGGACCCTATGACCGGTACTGCGGCAGATATGCAGATCGAAGAAAATCTCGCTCTTGCGGCTCGCAGAGGAAAAAGAAGAACTCTTCGTGTTGGTATTACAGCCAAAGAAAGAAAAGAGTATAAAGAACTTCTTAAAATGCTGGATCTTGGTCTTGAAGAAAGACTTACCGCAAAAGTAGGACTTCTTTCAGGCGGTCAGCGTCAGGCGTTGACGCTTCTTATGGCAACGTTAAATCAGCCTAAATTATTGCTCCTTGATGAGCATACTGCCGCCCTCGATCCTAAGACTGCACGGAAAGTTTTAGATATTACAGAGGAGATCGTTGAAAAAAATAAACTTATGACAGTTATGATCACTCACAATATGGCAGATGCCATAAACGTGGGAAACCGTCTTATTATGATGCATGAAGGCAGAATCGTTGTTGACGTAAAAGGTGAGGAAAAGAAAAATCTCACCATCGAACAACTTTTGCAGATGTTTGAACGTTCAAGCGGTGATAAATTTACAAGCGATAAGGTTATGCTTTCTAAATAAAAATAGCGCAGTGATTTTCACTGCGCTCAGAGCACTGACAAACCCTTACAAACATAGCACCCTGCAAAATTTTGCAGGGTGCTATGTTCTTCGTTGCATTTCACTTGTAAAATGCGCTTGATTTTTTTACTGATCCACATAGTACCAGGGGGTGTTTTCGTCAACACCGAAATACTTATTGTGATCGAAATAACCTGATTGAACTGTGCCGTCGGCATTTTTCAGCGTTCCGTAACCGTGATAGGAGCCTTTTATAAAATCTCCCGTATAAGTAGTTCCGTCAGGATATGTGATAGTGCCTTTACCGGTTCTGTACCCGTCAACAAAATCACCGGTATATTCTGTTCCGTTTTCAAGGGTGATAGTGCCTTTTCCTGTCATTTCACCGTTTATAAAACTTCCTTTATAGATATCGCCGTTTACCATTATGCGGGTACCTTGTCCAAAAGGTTTTCCCTCTTTAAATTCACCGGTGTAAAGGCTTCCGTCGTGCCAGAGATAAGTGCCTAAACCCTCCATATTACCGTTTTTAAATTCGCCGGTATAAACGTCACCGTCGTTAAAATAGAAGGTGCCTTTACCGTGTTTTACACCGTCAACAAGATCTCCTTCATAAACTCCAAGGTCAGATGTTTGCTGACCATTGCCGGTAAGCGTCTGTTGTTCGGTTGCTTTGTTTATTTCTTCCTGAGAGATTTTAGCGGTTTTATCAATAAATGATTGGGCAGTATCGGAGGGAGAGGACATCCAACCAATAAGATATGCGGTAAAATCATCAACAGTATCCATTGAAGAGTCAAGCATAATGCTTTCACCGAAAGTATCCTTTGCAAGAGTTCTTATTGATTGGGGATAATAAAGGTCCTTTGCACCGAAAATATGAAGAACTTCGTGGTTTAAGGCTACGTTGTTATAAACGAAAGCACATTCAAAACTTTTGTTTTCGGTTACGGGCAAAGCAAAGGATCTGCCTTGACTTTTGAGGGCAAAAATTATTGCCACCTCGTCTTTTTTATAATGATTCTTTAAAAAATCGATAACTTCACTTTTTTCGGGAAGACCTGCCGAAAAAAGGGCTTCATCTATCCACTGCGAATTTTCAAAAAGAGAAAGATCAGCTTTTGCAGAACAGTCAAAATAAACCAGGTCTATTTTAAGTTCTGTGCCTTTTTTCTCCGCTTCTTTTGTGAGAGTATCGGCTTCCATCCGATAAAATCGCTGAGAAGTGTTTTTTTCATTTTCCGACCAGGAAGAATGGGCATCGTTTGCAAAAAACACTGCAAAAAGAACGTTGCCGCACAAAGATCTGCTGTCGCCTTTATCTTTTGCATCAAGGAAAACGTGACCATTGTCATTTTTGTTTAAGGGCTCTTGCTTCTTTACAGAACAAGAAACAAGAGCCAAAGAAAGAATCAATATAATGGACACTAATATGTGCTTTTTCATTAAACCTCTATGGTAATAAATTCGGGGTGTTCCGCCAATGCCTTTGAAAGGGTTTGGGCAGTTATTTCATGCATTGCTTTAAAGTTTATTCTATATTCAAAGGAACCGTTTTCAAGTCTTTTTACACGGCATTTCTGAACGGATACGCTGAACTCGTCAAAAACTGTATGAACAAGGCCTTCAGCATCAAAATCGGCAGAGGCAATAACGATTGCTTCACCGATAAAGGTGGAATCATATCCGGTAAGGATCTTATGAAGAATAAATTGCAAAAGCATTAAAAGTATTGTTGCAAAAATTGCGATTATGTAAAGACCTGCGCCCCATGCCATACCGATACCGCACGTTGCCAAAATACCTGCAGCGGTAGTAAGACCTTGAACGGAGGACTGATTTTGCCTTATATAAATAACGCCTGCGCCCAAGAAGGGAATTCCGGTAACTATCTGGGCGGCGATACGCGAAGCATCGGCATTAAAACCGAGCTTCAACATATCGAAAAATCCGTATTTTGAAATAAGCATCATAAGCGTTGCTGAAAGGGCGATGATCATGTGAGTTCTTACACCTGCACCTTTAGATCTTCTTGAACGCTCATAACCGATAAGGCAACCGCACATTGCCGAAGCAATAATTCTTAAACAAAAGTTAATTTGTGTTATCCAATCAATGTTTCCGAAAAAACTTAAATCAATATTCAAAATTTATCACCTTTTTAATTTTCTTTGTATGAGTTTTACGATTTCCACAACGGGAACGATTATAAATGCAACGCCAACGGCGATCATAAATTCAAAGAAGTTGATCTTTGTGAAACCGAAAAGATCTGCGATGAAAGGCACAAACAATACTATCAAAGTAAGTGCAAGGGCCGCGATCATTGAAAGCCAAAGCATTTTGTTGTGGGATTTTAATGAGAACACAGATGATCTTCTTGAACGCATGTTAAATGCGTGGAAAATTTCTGTCATGGAAAGTGCAACGAAAGCCATTGTCATGCCGTGTTCGCCATCGCCCTCCATCATCACACCGATGTAATATGCCAAAAGTGTGATTGCAGAAATAATGATACCCTGTAAAACAACGTCAAATCCAAGTCCGCCTGCGAAAACGCCTTCTTTTGCCTCACGGGGAGAACGTTTCATAACGTTGCTTTCTGCTTCTTCCATACCAAGCGCAACGGCGGGGAAAGTGTCGGTAACAAGGTTGATCCACAAAAGATGAACGGGACCAAGTACCGTAAAGTTCAATAAGGTAGCAGTAAATATGGTTATAACCTCAGCAAGGTTTGCAGATAAAAGGAACTGCATTGCCTTACGGATGTTATCATAAATTCTTCTGCCTTCTTCAACGGCTGAAACGATGGTTGCAAAGTTATCGTCAGCAAGCACCATATCGGCAACGTTTTTGGTAACGTCAGTACCGGTGATGCCCATACCAACGCCGATATCAGCATTTTTGATTGAGGGTGCGTCATTTACACCGTCGCCGGTCATAGCGGTAATTTTGCCTTTTTTGCGCCATGCATTTACGATACGAACTTTGTGCTCGGGTTGGACGCGTGCATAAACGTGATATTTTTCAATGGCACTTTCAAAGTCTTCGTCAGAGATCTTATCAAGATCCGCACCGGTAAGTGCTTCGCTTTTATCTGAGATAATACCAAGTTCTGTTGCAATGGCAACGGCGGTATCTTTGTGGTCACCCGTTATCATTACAGGTGTGATGCCTGCAGTTCTGCAAATATCAATGGCAGGCTTAACTTCTTCACGAACAGGGTCGATCATTCCCACAAGCCCTAAGAAAATAAGTTCCGTTTCGAGTTTTTTGGGATCTGTCGTATCGGGATTCTCGCTATATTCTTTATATGCGCCTGCAAGAACACGAAGTGCCTTATCGGCAAAAGATTTATTCTGTGAAAGAATTTCAGCGCGCTTTTCCTCAGTTAATTCTATAACGCCACTTGAAGTAAGGATCTTTGTTGAACATTTAAGAAGTTCATCAGGTGCGCCTTTTGTGTATTGTGTGATCTTACCGTCAACTGAATGAACGGTACTCATCATCTTGCGCATGGAATCAAAGGGTGCTTCACATAGGCGGGGGTATTTTTTATCAAAATCGTTTTTGTTAAGTTCTAACTTATATGCAAAGTTTACAAGTGCCGCTTCGGTAGGTTCGCCCTGAGCATGAAAACTGTCGTCCAAGGTTGCATCGTTACACATCATAAGTGAAGTTGCAAGAAGTTTTTCGTCTTCTGAATAACTGTCAACAACAGTCATCTTGTTCTGTGTTAAAGTACCGGTCTTATCTGAACAGATAACCTGAGCACAACCTAATGTTTCAACGGCTGTAAGTTTACGGATAACTGCATTGCGCTTTGACATGTTTGTTACACCGATTGATAAAACGATTGTTACAACTGCCGCAAGACCTTCGGGAATTGCTGCAACGGCAAGTGAAACTGCGATCATGAAAGTTTCAATGATCTCTGAAAAACCAAAACTTCCGCCAAAGACATCTCTTAAAAGATTGATTGCAAAAACAACAACGCAGATGCCAAGAACAAGGAAACTTAAAATTTTAGATAACTGTGCAAGTTTTATCTGTAAAGGAGTTTGACCTTCCTCAGCCTGGGAAAGAGCATCGGCAATTTTACCCATTTCAGTGTTCATAGCCGTCTGTGTAACAACGGCAACGCATCTGCCGTAAACTACCTGAGAGCCCATGTAAACCATGTTCTTTCTGTCACCTAAAGAAACTTCGCCTGAAAGGACTTCCTCATGTTTTTCAACGGGAACGCTTTCACCTGTTAAAGCGGCTTCTTCGATTTTAAGTGAAGCGCCTTCTAAAATACGGGCATCGGCAGGAACGTCATCGCCTGCTTCCAAAACGATAATATCACCGACAACAAGGTCTTCGCTTTTAACTTGAAGATGCTTGCCGTCACGAATAACTTTACTCATAGCAGAAGTCATTGCCTGCAAGGCTTCAATGGCTTTTTCTGCCTTTGCCTCCTGGAAAACACCTAAAATTGCATTTATAAGAACAACTGCAAGAATTATTAAAGTATCGGTGGGAAATTCAGGCTCAGGACCGAAAACGGAGGTTAAGGCAGATACCGCCGCCGCAATAATAAGAATTATTATCATGGGATCGGCAAGTTGCTTTAAAAATCGCTTTAATAAAGAATCTTTTTTTGCTTCTTTAAGTTTATTATGACCGTTTTGTTCAAGCCTTTTTTGTGCTTCTTCTTCAGATAATCCGGTTATGGGATTACTGTCTACGTTCTTTAATACTTCTTCTTTTGAAAGCAGATACTCTTTCATCAAAAAATCTCCTTAAATAAAATATTAAAAGACCTATCTGTGGTAAGAGCGCAGATAAGTCTTATCGTTCAAGAAAAGGCCAGAGTAAAAAAACTCGGAGTTGTTGACCTTATCACGCATAAAAAGCGACGATTACTCCCTTATGTGAGCGTGATTATACCATATTGAAAACCAAAAGTCAATACTGCAAAATAAGAAAATCTTTGTTTTTATTTATTTTACACCATTTCTGTATTGAAAATTCATTATCGTTAATATATAATAGAGTTAAATTTGCAATCTTTATATTAAAATTTGCAATTTATTTTGCAAAAGAAATTTGATATAATATAAATATAAATCTAAGGAGGACGAAAAATGGATAAAAAAATGTGGGCATCATTAATACATCTTGGTCATAATATGTGGGGCCGTCTTGGAATGGAATATACAACGCTTCCAACGGGCGATATAACCGCTTGCCAATATCACGATTCCCTTTATTGTGATAAGGAAATTTGGAGAAAAATTACAAATTTTATGCCTGAATGCGGTATCAATACAGTTTTAATTGATATGGGTGAAGGCGTAAAACTTGATTCTCATCCCGAACTTGCCATAAAAGGCAGTTGGGAAAAGGCTGACTTTATAAAGGAACTTGACCGTCTGCGTTCTATCGGACTTACGCCTTTGCCTAAATTTAATTTTTCCTGCACCCACAACGGTTGGATGGGTGAGTATGCTTTCAAGATCGGTACTTATGAATGCGAAAAAATGTGCGTTGACGTTATAAAGGAAACCATTGAAATGTTTGGTAAGCCTGAATTTTTCCATTTAGGTCTTGAAGAAGAGGTTGCGGAATATCAGGGCTGTTATCCCGTGCGCACCGTTCGTTCTCCCGAAAAACTTGCCCGTGATGCAAATATGCTTTTTAATGCTTGCCGTGAAGAAGGCGTTCGCCCTTGGATGTGGGTCGATCCCAAAAGTATTGACGGCTACGGCGGAAAGGAAGCCTTCCAAAAAGTCATTCCCAAGGATGTTCTTATTTCCAACTGGTGGTACGGATGGCTTATAGAACGTTTTCCGAGCGTACATTTATACCGCGAAATAGCAGATTGGGGTTATGAACAAATTCCGACTTCATCAACATATGAAAATTATAAAAATGAACATCATACCCTTACATACTGCAAGCATTACTTGGAAAACCGCGGTCTTAAAGGGTATATGACTGCATCTTGGTTACCTACCATGCCCGATTATATTTACGGACTTATGCACGATAACTATTTATTCGGTCAGGCAAAGAAAGAATTTTATCCGGAGGAAAAGTAAAAATGGGAAAGTGGATAAAAGGCGATTTACATATTCATACACATAACTGTAATGACGGAACTTTGCCCGTTGGTGAGATTTTAAAAAGATGCCGCCAGTACGTTGATTTTGTTGGTATTTCAGGGCACGCTTACAATACTCCCGATTGTCTTGAAGCACAGTATGCCGAGATTTTAAAGGCGCGCGAAGATTATCCTGATATGCCTATTTTTCATACGGCGGAGCAGAATTTTCCCATTGAACGTCACGTTATGTATATAACAACGCCTGATAATAACGAGTTTATGCTTCAAAGAAGCCTTATACATAAATTCAACAGGTGGGACGGTCACGTTGGCCTTGAAGAAGCATTAAAAGAACTTGATTACGTTAAGGAAAATTGGGGCGAAGAAAAGATATTTATGATATTTAACCATCCCAACGATCCTGACGTTTCCTATGAAAATTTTGAAGCACTTGCCCAAGAAAACGATGTTTTTAAGGTTATTGCTTGCGTTGACCGTCGCGAAAGACGTGCAAAACAGACTTGGGATATAGGCGAAGAATGGGATAGACTTTTGTGTAAAGGCTATAAATTATTTGCCCGCAACGGCTCTGACTTTCATAAGCATTTTGCCGAAGGCGGTGAAGACTATCTGCCCGGTGAATTTGTACAGGATTACTTATACGTTGAAGAAAATACTTATGACGAAATTATCAAGGCATACCGTAACGGCAATTTCTATTGCTGTGTAGGTGATTGCATCCACGAGCCTGTTTTTAAATGTGAGAAAAATAAAAATGGCTTATATGACGTTGAACTGTCCTTTAATTCAACGGTAGATATGGAGCAAGTTGATATCATCTCAGACGGTAAATGCGTTTGCAGTATAACTGATATACCCAAGAAATTTTCATATAAGGGCACGCTTCCCGGCAAAGGATATTTCCGCGTGCGCGGTTGGGGCAAGCCCGTTAACCGTAAATATTCCGAGGGTCAGTACACCCCTCAATTTATATTAAACCCCGTTTTTGTGGAGGATTAAAATGCTTTTAACTTGTCCCTGCCATAGGTCTGAATTTTTATTAAAATATAATCTTGGCGTTGAAGCGCATATCGGTAAAAGTGAGCAGTTGGAGGATTGGGAAAGATATATTCCCTTTGTTAAAGGTGTTCACTTGCCCTATGCACACTTGAATTTATCGGCTTTTGATGATGCTTTGCGCCAAAGCTCCATTGATAGAATTAAAGAGTCCATTGATATTGGCTTAAAATTCCCCGTAAATAAAATGGTTATGCACACTCTGGGTATTGAAACCTGGGGCGAAGGTACACTTGGTAATTATGAGCGTATGATTGATGGTATGCGCGAAATTGCCGATTTCGCAAATACAAAGGGAATTACCATTTGTATTGAAAACTCTGCGCACCATATTCCCCAAAGAATAATTTACGGTGTTTCGGCTGAAGAATGGTATCAAATCCAAAAGGACGTTAACCGTTCAAACGTTTTATTGACCTTAGATACAAGCCATGCCGCGGCGGCAGCAGCATTTATCAAAAAGGACGGCACCGCCCAGGACCGCTTTGATTATCTTTATGAATTTTTAAAGCACCCCGAGCTTATCGGTTGGATTCATTGGTCTGATTCCCTTTTAACCAATAACGAATCCTATATGAACGACTTTCACCTTCCCGTGGGCTTTGGCGATTTACCAAAGGATTTCCACAAAAAAATCAACGAATTAACCGTTGTAAAAACATTGGAAAGAAGCAACCCCGAAGCAGACGTTATAAAGGAACTTGAGTTTATTGAGAAATTATAA
>JAZULU010000007.1:0-2228 GCA_045603265.1 Clostridia bacterium | reverse complement strand
CGGCTTTGAAGGTATCGAGTTCACTGATCTTATTCCTGAAGAAGGATATACTGAAGAAGAATATGCTATTTTACTTAAAGAAGAAGTTGCAAAGCACGGCTTAAAGATGGTATCTCATACAGTTGGCGCAAATCTTCTTGCCGATGACATTGATGCAGAAATCGAAAGATTAAAGCATAAGGTTGATATTGCTGCACTTTTAGGCGCACCCACATTAAGACACGATGCTTACTTTTCTTTCCCTGCCAATAAACCTGAAAATGCTGATTTTGACTATTATCTTCCCCGGATTGCCGATGCTTTCAGAAAAGTTACTGAATATGCCGAAACAAAAGGAGTAAAAACCTGCACAGAAAATCACGGTTTTATCTGTCAGGATGCTGACCGTGTTGAAAGAATCATAAAAACTGTCAATCACAAAAACTTTGGTTGGCTTGTTGATATGGGTAATTTTATGTGTACTGACGGTGATTGCTATGAAAGTGTCAAAATCGCCGTTAAATATGCTTTCCACGTTCACGCAAAAGACTTTTATCTCTTAGATAAGCCTGAAAATGCTATAAAAACAGCAGGCGGAAAATATATTCAAGGCTCTGCCGTTGGAAAAGGTGTTGTTCCCGTAAAAAAATGCCTTGATGAATTAAAATCACAAGGTTATAACGGTTTCGTTACAATCGAATTTGAAGGATCAGAAGATTGTATTGAAGCATTAAAATTCGGTTTGAATTTCTTAAAATCTTGTGAATAAACATTATAATCCACATTGTTTTGCAATGTGGATTTTTTTTAGATAAAAGAAATTTAATTTCAGATAAATCTCTGCTATTGATTTTTTATTATATGTATGCTATAATTTTTTTGTAAACGGGGATGGCACCCATAATAAAAAACTGCTTTACAAAAAAACAACAAGGGGATGATACCCATAGCAAAAAACATAAATGTTGTTGATGAATTCGGAAAAAAATATGAAGCGACCTATTTGAATCGTGCAAAAGGTCTTGTAAAAAACGGTCGGGCACGCTTCATTGACGAAAACACCATTTGTCTTGCGTGTCCGCCAACTAAAAATTTGGAGGATAAAAATATGACAGATAATACAACTAACATTTCAAATTCTAATGAGGAAATAAAAGATGCGCCTCAAAAATTTACAATGGAATATTTACTTCAAAAAATTGAAGAAATATCAAAAGATCAACCTTATATTTCAGAGGCTATTACAGCACTTGAGTTTGTGCAATCAGGCGGTCCGGGTGATGTAGGCGCTCAAGCAAAAGCTCACGCTCTTGGCGAAATTGTAAAAGCAAGAGAAGCTACAAATCAAAAACTTCTTTCTCTTTATGAAAAGATGTATAATGATTTAAAGCCACAACAGGATATGCAATTAAAACGCTTTACAACACTACAAGAACTATTCAATACAAACGCCTTTGAAGCAGTTTGTAATAATTGCGAGGGTGAGGAACTCAACAACATAATCGATACAGTTCGTCAAATACTTGCAGGCAGATAAACTTCAGAAGCCACCTTAACGGGTGGCTTTTTCATATAATTTTAGATTTTCTTTTAATCTGTTATCATCTGATAATTTTATTGCTTTCTTAACATTTTCTATTGCCTTATCAATATTACCCGTTTTATAGTATGCAATGGACAAAACATCATATGGTGTTGAATCCCAGGAGAATGATTCGGTTATATAAGTATCGGACCTTTCTTTTATAGTTAAAGCATATTCAATAAAATATATTACCCCAATATAATTTTGCCTATAATATTCAAAGAATGCCGCATCAAGCCAAGGCTCGCGCAAATAAGGCGCTTCCCCTATTGCCCTTAAATAATATTTATATGATGATGTATAATCAGATAGTGCCTGATAGCATTTTGCCATATACCGCATCGAAGCGCAACGTTCATCCTTCCACGTTGCGTTTTTTAAATTAAGATGCTTTTCAAAGGTTCTGATTGCCTTTAAATACTGCCGATGAAACATATATTCTCTTGCTAAATAGTGCATATTTCTGTCATTATCAGGATCTTCCTTTACCGCAAGTTCAAGTAAGGGCAGATATTGAGTTCTGGGTTTATTTTTATCTGCAAAATGATTTAATTGCACGTCTTTTGCAAGAGTGATTTTTTCATTCTTGCAGGTTAAAACCTCGTGAACGGGATAAATCCACTTATATCCTTTTCTTAAATGTGCTTTTTCAATATAAAATACA
>JAZULU010000006.1:0-10841 GCA_045603265.1 Clostridia bacterium | reverse complement strand
CCCAATAGGACTGCTTTTGCGCATAAAACGACTCTTGTCGCTTGAAATACGCCCGGTATTCCTTCACTTCGCGAGCCGTTTTCTATCACAAAATCAGTTCCTTTGGGTTCGCAGAAGTTTAAAATAGCAATTTTTGTTCATATCAAGGCACTTGCACAGGGACATACAGGACGTATTTCCCTGTGTAAGTAACGCAGAGATGGGCAAAAATGGCATTTTAAACCGTTGCGGGTTCGGCTCCCTTCGGCTATACCAATAAAAAAAGCACCTGACTGTTCAGGTGCTAAAATTATTTATCCTAAAGGTTTCATGGTGGGGAAGCATAAAACGTCCCTGATAGAAGCGGAGTCTGTTAAAAGCATAACAAGACGGTCGATACCGAAACCTAAGCCGCCTGTGGGGGGCATACCGTACTCAAGGGCAGTAACGAAATCGTAGTCAACCTGAGCATTGCTTCCGGGCTCTTCCTCTTTCTTCTTTGCAACTTGTTTTTCAAAACGCTCTCTTTGGTCGATGGGGTCGTTAAGTTCGGAGAAGGCGTTACCAAACTCAGTTGCATTGATAAAGTACTCAAATCTCTCGGTGAAAGCAGGATCATTTGGCTTGCGTTTTGCAAGGGGACTGTTTTCAACAGGATAATCGTAAATAAATGTAGGCTGGATAAGATTTTCCTCAACGAAAGCATCAAAGAACTCAACTAAAACTGCGCCCTTTGTTGCATCTTCGGGAACGGGAACGTGCTTTTCCTTTGCACAAGCCCGTGCATCTTCATCGGTCTTCCAATCGTTGTAGTCACAGCCTGAATATTTCTTAACTGCCTCAACCATTGTAAGGCGCTCCCAATGACCCATATCGATCTCAACGCCCTGATATGTGATCTTTGTATCACCGCAGATCTCCTTGGCAAGAAGAATATAAAGTTCTTCAACAAGATCCATCATGCCTTCAAAATCGGTATAAGCCTGATAAAGTTCGATAGTAGTAAATTCGGGATTGTGCTTTGTATCCATACCCTCATTACGGAAGATTCTGCCAACTTCGTAAACGCGGTTAAGTCCGCCAACGATAAGGCGCTTTAAGTAAAGTTCCGTTTCAATACGAAGATACATATCCATATCTAAAGTATTGTGGTGAGTTTTGAAAGGACGTGCAGAAGCACCGATCTCAAGGGGAACAAGGATAGGTGTATCAACCTCCAAGAATCCCTTGTTATCAAGATAGTTTCTGATAACCTTTAAAATCTGTGAACGCTTGCGGAAAACGTCAGCCACGTCGGGATTAACGATCAAGTCAACCTCTCTTTGGCGGTAACGTGTATCAACGTCCTTAAGACCGTGGAACTTTTCAGGTAAGGGGAGAAGTGATTTTGAAAGAAGTTCAATTTTATGAACGTGAATTGAAACTTCACCGGTCTGTGTTCTGAACACGAAGCCCTCAACACCAACGATATCGCCGATATCCATCTGCTTGAAAGCCATATATTCATCAACACCGATATCATCACGGCGCACATAAAGTTGAATAAGACCCTTTGCATCGCGAACGTGAGCAAAACTTGCTTTACCCATAACGCGCTTGGACATAAGTCTGCCTGCGATCTTAACGGTTACTTCATCACCGTCATTAAATGTATCAAAAATATCCTGGGAATAGTGTGTAAAATCAAATTTAGTAATTTCGTAAGGATTCTTGCCTTGTTCGCATAACGCTTTTAACTTGTCACGGCGCACCTGAAGAACTTCGCTTAATTCCTTTTCTGTCATAACGTTTTCTGACATTGTATTTCTCCTTTATTCCTTGGCCATGATCTCCATAAGCTTGTATGAAAGTACACCACCCGGTGTATTGATCTTAACAGTTGCACCTTTCTTCTTTTTAAGAAGCGCACTGCCGATGGGACTTAAGTTTGAAATCTTACCGTTTAAAGGATCGGCTTCTGAAGAACCGATAATATCAAAAATAAACTCCTCTTTGGTCTGCATGTCTTTAAGGCGGATCTTTGAGCCGATACGAACTTCGTCATTGGGAAGTTCTGATTCGTCAATAATAACGGCTTCTTCGATCTGCTTCTGCATTTTTGCGATCTCAACTTCCATTTCAGCCTGATCGCGTTTTGCTTCATCATATTCAGCGTTTTCCGAAAGGTCGCCCAATTCTCTTGCAGCCTGAATTCTCTTTGCGATTTCAGGACGCATAACTTTAAGATAATAATCAAGTTTCTCCTGAAGTTTGGCTAAACCTTCAGCGGTCATCATATTTTTATTTTCGCTCATTGCATAAAACCCCTTTTAATAATATTATTTATCATTATATTACCATTTGGAAAAAATGTCAATTAAATATCACGCAACTGCTTTTTTATTGTCTCGTATAAATTGTGCCCGTACCAGGTAAAGCCTAAATCGTTGGGATGAAGAATCTTGTCGCAATAAAAATCTTCATGATAGGGCACAAAATCCCGCGCATCAATAACGGTAATTCCGTTTTCTTCTGCCGCCTTTTCTATGTCCTTGCGTGCTTCCTCCAAAGTCTTGCCGCGTTTAAGGATACCGTCTATAGCGTTACGGTGAATAGGAACAAGTGCATATATGGGCGTATCTGCATATAACGCTTTTAAGGCTTTAAAATACTTGCTTGCACCGCTATATACGTCTAATTCTCTTGACCAATCGTTTGTGCCGTATGCAACGGTTATAAGGTCGGGGGAAAAGTGTTCTTTTACTTCAGGATCAACGTTACCATCAAAGAAAACGTCGCCGCCCACAGCCTGATTTAAAACGTAAGCATCAAGTTTTTGTGCAACGATATTAACATAAGTAAGGCTTGAATGTTTAGAACAATAACCTTGGGTAATGGAATCGCCTAAAGCCAAATACTTTAATTTGCGCTGATGTTTTTCCATAGAGCCGTCAATATTAAAATTCTTTATTTCCAATTTTGCAAGGTTAGGGAAAAATACGGTAACTCTTTTTTTGCCTTCGCCTTTTATGGGTACGGTAAGTGTGCCTTCCGTTTCTTCAACCTGCTCATATTTGCAAAGCGTGTTCATACCGTTTACAAGAACGTCAATAGCGTAAAACTTCTGGCTTGAGCCGGTCGATGTTCTATAATCAAAGGAAAACTCATTTCCGTCAGTAACAAATTCCAAAAACATACTGCTTGATGCAGGAACTTTTATCGCGTGACCTCTTTCAATAAGGCTTTCTGCCTGCTTTTTTGTAAAACGGCAAAGTGAAAGATACCTGTCATTCTCTTCATATCTTATATATCCCGAAATAAATTGAAGCAACTTTTCATTTTCTATTAGCATAAGATCAGCCCCTTTCTAAAAATCTTAGATATTTTAGCACATTTTATTGGTAAAAACAAGTATATCTTTGTTCTTTTGAGGATAGAATAGTTTTAACGGAGGTGTAAAAAATGAAAAGTAATATAAAATGTGATGCGGAAAAGTGTATGCACAACTGTTCGGGATTGTGTGATGCATCTGTTGTCCACGTTCGCGATGGCAAGGAAAGCACCCAAAGCGCCCGTTGCACTACCTATGCCTATAGAATTTCCAATTCAGGAAGCCGTCTTTTAATGGAAATGGGTGAGGATATGTCTTTAGATCGCCATAATAAAGAAGAAGATATTCCCATTGCCTGCGGAAAGTTCGATTGCGCTCATAATGAAGACTGTGCCTGCACTGCCCCCAGCGTGCATATTCTGTCACCGCAGGATAATTTATCTAATGAGTGTAGTTGCAACACTTATAAGCCTAGATAAGCAGAGCACAAAAATTCTTCGCATTACTGTGTTGTGGCAACCTTGAACGCTCGGTTACTTACCGTCTTGTAAGCGCCCTCGCGTTCAGAACGCCACGCCTTGTACTGCGAATTTTTTTGCGCTCTGCGGTGTATGAAAGGGATAAAACTTAATCATTTACCGTTATGTAAACTCCCTTACCATTAACCGCCCACGCCCCTGATTTTCAAGCTTTCTCGCACTCTGCGTTTTTTATGTCTTTATTGATTGCGCGTGGGAAGACGTTAAAACTTTTATAGAATCAAAGAAGTGATATAGGAACGAACTTTCGTTCCTTTTTTTATCAGATTTTAGAAAATTTCCGAAGGCAAAATAAAGCATTGACAAAAAATCGGGGGATATATAATATTTATGTATTTTTAATGAACAAAGGTAAAATTGCAATCAACAAAGGTAAAATTGCAATATACTTTGCCTTGTTGACATGGTAAAATAATACCATAGTGAATGCAATAATATATAAAAAGAAAGGGCGATTTTCTATGAAAAAGATATTTAGTGTTCTTCTAATCCTTGCGATGGTATTTTCGTGTGTAAGTATGATTACCTTTGCAACGGAAGAAGAAAACATTATCGGTGTTACTCTTACTGCAGGCTCCGATATGGCTTCAGGCTATTCTACCTCCGGTATGATAAGTGCTACGGGCACTTTTACCGAAGCAGATCTTGTTGACGGAAAAATAAAAACAACGGTAAGAGTTGTAAACAACAACGATTTTACAGTAGGCATTTCAGTTGCATTTTTTGAAAAAGCGTCAGGCTCTTGGATTTGGGAAAATAAAAGTATAAGTCTTGCAGCGAAGGCATCAACTACCGTTGAAGTTACAAGTGCTTTGATTTTTACCAAAAATGGCGATAGTTACACAGCACCGTATAATAACGGCACAAATGATTTTACTATCAACCTTAAAGATATGATGCTTCGTATTCAGGCGACCTCAGCTATTGCTGCAGGTACTTCCGTTACCTTTATAGCAAATGATGCTCGCGGTGTTGAAAGGCTTCAAACACTTAAAAAAGCAGCTAACGCAACATGGACGGTATCAGATTATGCGGCACTTGGCAGTGTAGAAGCACCCGAACCCACTTTAGGCGGTGCAAGCATTATTACTACCAACCGCAATCACCGTTGCTCAGCGCCTTCGCAGGAATTGGTTTCAGGCTTAAATGAGTACGGAATGGGTACATATTACGTAAGCGGTTACGTAAGATTTTTAGAAACACCTGATAAACCCGTTACAGTTGGCATCGGCGCAACTCTCGTTGCAGATACCACTTCCTGGCCACAGACCGCAAAATTGACTATTTCCGATGATCAATGGCATAAGGTAAGCGGTACGTGGAATATTTTAAAGGAAAATATCACTTCTTTAAAAACTTTTGCTGAAGTGCTTTATAGCGGTCAAAGCGGCGATGCAGGCGCATATTTAGAAGATATGGAATGGGATGCTTTTACCGTTTGTTACGTTTATCCTGACGGTACTTACGGTGAAAACTTATTTAAAAACCCAGATATGAATATTGATGCTTCGGGTAATACGGTAAACTGGGGCAAGAATCAGGGATTTACAATGACAAACTCCCTTGTTCCCGTTCAGGATGAAAACGCACTTCACGTTGAAGACAGAAGTTCTAACACCTCAGGTCCTTCACAAAAATTGACGGGCAGACTTGAAAAGGGAACGTATTTATATAGTGCATACGTTCGTCTTGTTGAAGTTCCTCAAAGTGCAACTGCGTTCCAACTTGGCATTGAACTTACTTTAAATGGAGCAGGTGTTGGCTGGCCTCAGACAACTGCCGTCAGCATATCGGATAATCAATGGCACAAGATTACCGGTACCGTAAATATAAACAAGGATTTCGATTCTGCAGTAATCTTTATAAACGAAGCAAATGCCTACGATATGGAAATGGACGGCGTTCTCCTTGCAAAGCAGAATGAGGACGGCACCTATAGCGAAAACATAATTTTAAATCCCACAATGGAATTTGATGAAAACGGAACGACAACAGATTGGGGTACATACAGAGTGGCTACTTTAACAAATACGGGCTTTACAACTGAAGATCCTGAAGAACCCGATACAGGCTTTAATGGCGTTGAAAATCCTGATGGAACAATAACTTATGCTAACGGCTACGTTCCCGTAACAGATAAGAATATTATCTATTCAGGCCGTTGGTATGATTTAGGCGAATCAAGCAAGCAGGTTGCTTTTGAAGGTTATACGGAAATTAAATTTACCGGAACTTCAATTAAGGTTATTCCCGGTTCAGGCAGTGCTTATGCTGAAATTGACGGCGTTTTAGGTCACACCTTATATTCAATGAGCGCTTGTAATATAACCGGTCTTTCTGATGGTGAGCATACCTTAAAACTTTTTGCTCAGGCACAGACCTCAAGATTTTCTATCGGTGGCTTTGTTCTTGATAAAAATGCAAAGACAATGATCATAGAAGAGCCTAAAAAGATCGAATTTATCGGCGATTCCATTTCAGAAGGCTATGTTGCTTCTGCTGATAAACTTCCGGACCTTGCAGGCAACAGTTATCTTAATTCATTTACTTTAAAAACCGGCAGAAAACTTAACAAAGAATATGGCTGGAGCTTTAATACCGTTGCTTTCGGCGGAATCGGCGTCATTTTAAGAAACAGTCCTGATCCCCTTACAATGCCTGAAAGATATTTTACTTCAAGAGAGTATATTTCTTCAACTGACGGCACAACTCAGGAAAGTGCACTTTCCGCCGCAGGAACTTACGATAGAAACTACGTGCCCGATTATATCGTTATAAATCTTGGCACTAACGATTCCGGTCAGGATAATAAAGCATTTATCGATGCTTACGTTCAGTTTATTGCTGATCTTAAAGAAATTAACCCCAACGTTACTATTTTCTGTATGGCACCCTTTAACGGTTCAAAAGCTTTGCAGGTAAGAATGGCAGCCGAAACTTATGGTGCTGATGAAAAGGTTATCTTTATTGATTCCTCAAAGTGGGGCATTGAAGGCGGAGCTGACGGACTTCACCCTGCACCAACAAGTCTTGATGTTGCAGCGGAAAAACTTTTTGCAGTTATAAAGGATTACGAAGATAACGGCAATTTACCTGAAGTTGAGCCTTTTGTAAACGGTATGCAGTTTAACGTTACAAGTGATATCTACCACGCATATCCTTATTTCAGGGCAAGCGGAACAAATGCAACAGGTCTCACTAAAGCGGATGCCGATGAAAACGGCTATATTACAAGAAGTTATACAGTTTATAATGTTGGTAATTGCGATCTTCCTATCAGAATTTATTGGCAGACCGGTTGGGATGACGTTGCTGATTCATCCGCAATAAAGGATTTAACAGTTAAAAAAGGAACAAAAGAAACATTTGTAATTAAAGTACAGATTGATGAAAACGGAATGGTAACCCGTAAAAAAGATAGTGTTAAGGTTGATTTAAGCACACTGACATTCAGAACACAGATAAATATCGGAACCTCTTCGGAAACAGTTATTCCTTTAGGTGCATCATATATCGTAACACCTGATGATCCTGCTGATTTAGCTGTAATCAACATAGGCTCAAAGGCAGTTCAGAAAGGCACTAACGGAACGGGCGATGTAACTTATAACACATTAACCGCACTTCCCGAAGAAAAGATTCAGGGCGCAAGCCTCGATCTTGGCGAAACACTTACTCTTAACTATTATGCATCCCTTTGGGATAACCTTGATGCAACAATAAAAGTAACAAGAAATGGTAAATCAGAAGTTCTTCAGGGCGTATATGATAACGAAACGGGCATGTATAAGTTCTCTTACAGCGGAATTACTCCCCAGTGTATGACCGATATTATTAAAGCCGAACTTATCGTTGACGGTAAGGTAATTTCAATAAAGGATAACTATTCAGTTAAATCTTATGCCGACAATCTTATGTCAAAGAGTGCAGAAGATAACGGATTAACCGAAAACCAATATAGTGCTTTAAAAACACTCCTTTCAGATATGCTTGTTTACGGCGCAGAAGCACAGAAGCATATGGGCTATAATGCCGAAACTCTTGCAACTGATAGCGTTTCATGGCTTGTACCTTCAACTTTTGTTACACCTGCAGGTGTTAAGATCACCACGGGAAATACTGACGAAAACAATAAGGTACTTGGTTTAGGTGTTCAGATCTCAAACGTAAACAGAATCTATTTCAGAGTAAACGTAACCGATGCTGAAATTTATCTTAATGAAAAACTTGTAACTCCCGATGCTGAAAATAAGATCTATACTTCCGATATTAAGGCAACGGAGTTTGATAAGGTTTACACGTTAACAATCGTAAAGGGCAGCACAACTATTGCAGAAATTCAATATAACGTAAATGCTTATATTGAAAGCAAAAATGCGAGCACAACAGTAGGCTCCATCGTAAAAGCACTTAACAATTATGGTGTATCGGCAAAGGCTTACAGATCAGCAAAATAAATTTTAAACAAAGAACCCGAAATCTTTTTGATTTCGGGTTCTTTTTTATCGTTTATTATTATTTTTGTATTTTAAAGGAGTCATTCCATATTCTTTTTTAAAAGAGGCTATAAAATGGGAATAATCGGGGAAACCGCACATATCGCAGGCTTCCTGCACACTTTTATCTTCTGCAAGTAAGGTACAGGCGCGGGCAAGACGTTTGTATTTTAAATAATCTTTAGGAGAAACGTTTAAATATTCCTTAAAATGCCTTTCAAGAGTATTAACGCTTACATGGGCATTTTCTGCCATGTTTTTTACGGTGATGTTGTTTGAAAGATTCTTTTCAACAAAATGCGTAGTAATGGTAATATCTTCAGGCAAAGTCGAGTTGTCATATTCTATTGTGTTAGTTGAGCCGTAAGTTAAAAGGTGCATAAGTTCAAAAATCTGATACCAACGGGAAAAATGAGAGTTATCGCTATCAAGCAAACTGTGGCATAGAGCAATAAATCTTTTCCTTTTTTCTACTGGTAAAACAATATGACTTCCGATGTTTTTCAGTGCGCCCTCAAAGATCTCAGAAGAGCCTTCCCCGGAAAAGAACAGAACGAATCTTCGGCAAACGGTAGATTCCTTGAATATTATGTGATGAAATTCGTTTGGGCGCGAAAGAATAATATCCCCTGATTGAAGTGGGAATATCTTGTTGTTTACAATAAAAGATACTTCGCCTGAAAGATTGACGTATAATTCATAAACACCATGGGAATGGCTTGGCATATGTGAAGGGGGTGAATTTTCATCCGTATCGTAAAAGTAGATGCCAAGCCTTATGTCGCTTATAGAATCAAGAGCTATTGCGTTGACCTTATCATACATAAAAATCGCCTCCTTGGTGATTATATCATATTTTGTGCACAAAAATCAATAGAAATCTGCAAAAAAATGCTTTATAATAATGATGGATAAACACATTAAAGGAGGAATTTTTTTGAAAAAGTCATTAAACTTTAATCGTATGCTTGCTTTTGTTCTTGTGCTTACGATGGCGTTTGTTTTTCCAACTTCACTTGTAAACGCCAATGCTGATACAGCAGAAGAAGCAACAAATGAACTTACAGCTCTTGACGTAGTTCGTCAGATAAGTGATGAAAGCATCATTTTATTAAAGAACGATAACAATGCTTTGCCTTTAAAGGAGCAGAGCAATATCGCTTTGTTCGGTGATGCACAGGTATTAAAATATCAGGCAGTAGGCTCTTTGATTGAACAGCCCGGATATATTCCCTTCTGTGCAGGCTCATCATATATTACTCCTCAAAGTAATACAATGGTTGGTCCTTTAACTGTGTTCAGGGATTATCAGAAAGCAGGCTTTGTAAATATTTATGAGCCTCTTGCACAGAGTTATGAAAACCAATCAAAATTCTTTGGCGCTTACACTAATGCCCGTAAAGAAGAGATCACAACCGAGTATGTGCCAACTGAAGAAGAATATAAACTTGCATCCCAGTTTGCAGATACGGCAATCGTATTTATCCGTCGTTGGGGCGGCGAGTGTTTTGACTACACCACTGCACAGTGGGAACTTACCGATGCTGAAGTAACATTATTAAAAACTGTCAGCAGTAAGTTTGAAAAAGTAGTTGTTGTTCTTAACACGGGTACGCCCATTGATATGGATTGGGCATACGGAAGTGTTGAGGGCATCGAAGTTGACGCCGTTATTTATTCAGGCTACGGCGGATATTACGGCGGTTACGGTATTGTTGATACCATAATGGGCAGAGTGAATCCTTCAGGCAAAACAACAAACACCTGGGCAAAGGATATTTACGATTATCCCAGCACCGAAACTTTCCTTGCAAGCAATAGTGTTCAGGAATATACCGAAGATATTTTCGTTGGCTACCGTTATTTTGAAACCATTCCCGGCGCAAGCGAAAAGGTATTATATCCCTTCGGCTACGGTTTATCCTATACCGATTTTGATATTGCCCTTGAAAACTTTACAAATGACGGCGAAACCGTTACGGTTCAGGTAAAAGTAACAAACACCGGCAATGTTAATGGTAAAGAAGTAGTTCAACTTTATTTCGGCGCACCACAGAAGGATGTAGGCGAAGCAGTTCTCGATAAGGCGGCAAAGGAACTTTGTGCCTTTACAAAGACCGAACTTTTAGAGCCCGGTCAGTCAGAAACTCTTACCCTTACTTTTAAAGTTGACGATATGTCATCTTACGATGATTTTGGTTACACAGGTCATAAATCAGCATACGTTCTTGAAAAGGGTGATTACACGGTTTATTTCGGTAATTCCGTTAGAAATACCACCGTTGCAGGAACTGTAACAATTGATGAACTTGAAGTTGTTGAACAGTTAAGCGAGCAATGCCCGTCAGAACTTACCAAACGCTTAACTTATGACGGCACATTTATCAATATTCCTGCCGCAAAAGCAGAAGAGGAAGAAAAAGAGGAAGATAAAACAGATGAGGAAGCAACAAGTCTTCCCCAAATCGGCGCAGGTGCAGTTACTGTTGAAGCAGAAGCCTATACCGAAATTGCTCA
>JAZULU010000005.1:0-2525 GCA_045603265.1 Clostridia bacterium | reverse complement strand
AGCCAGATGGTTAGAACTATTAAGTATTTCGCTGAACTTTAATCCACAGCGCAATAATTCCGCACAAACATACCCCATCCGAGATATCGGATGGGGTATTTGCTTTGTTGTGTGGGGTATAAAAGCTCCGTCATTTACGTCTGTGTAAACTTCCTCGCTTTTAACCCCACACGCCTTGCCTTGTGCGTTTTATTGCGCTGTGGGAGTTTGCGGTTTAACGCGCCTTGAATTTCAAGTTTTTTCTCACTCAAAGGTTGAGGTTTAATATGCCTTCCTTGTATACATTAGAGATCATTTCGGAAAAATTCCGAGGCTTGGAAAGTTGACATACATTCTTCAATTAAGTATAATTTAGCCGAGGTGAGCAAAATGGTAAACGTAAATGATTTTAAAAATATGTCAGATAACGATATGCTTGATGCGGCAATAAAAAACAGAGGTGCTGACGGCGTTGTGATTATTCCGCCGAGAAAAAGCGATATTGAACCTGAAAGAGATTTCTGGCTTCTTGATAGGGCGGTATTATTGCCTTCAAATACTACCGTTATTCTGATGAATTCCAAAATAAAATTATCGGATAAATGCCGTGATAACTTTTTCCGTTCCGATAACTGCGGTATGGGAATAACGGAAAATCCGCCTTTAGAGAACATTCATATTAAAGGCATCGGCAAATGTATGCTTGAGGGTGCTGATCATCCTCGCGCAACGGGCGACGGTTCTAAAACGTTGAAGGTGATCTGCCCACATGATCCTGAAGATATTGTTAAATATGCCGATTGGGTGCCTGAAGAAAGACGCAGTATTGATAAACTGACTTTTTTGGATATTCATGAAAATACCTACGGCACAGATGCAGGCAAAGAGGGCGAAAGTCAGAAGGGCGATTGGCGCAATATAGGTATTCTTTTTGCTTGTGTAAGTGATTTCTCCATTGAAAACATCACCATAAAGGAATCCCACGCCTGGGCAATTTCCCTTGAAAATTGCACGCGCGGTTTCATTGAGAAAATTCATTTTGATGCAAGAATGTCAAAGCTTATTGACGGTATGCTTCAGAATATTGAAAATGAGGACGGCGTTGATATACGTAACGGCTGTAATCATATTACCATTTCCGATATTTCGGGCGAAACGGGTGATGACGTTGTTGCATTGACGGCTTGCGCCACAAATAAAAAACGGCATTCCGGCGGAGTTGTGGGTACTACTCACGTTATGCATAACGATTGGACACGCCGCGACCCCAACATTCACGATATTATAATCCGCAACGTCCGTGCATACTCTTCACTTTGCTGGGCGGTAAGATTGCTTACAAAAAATACAAAAATATGGAACGTTGTTATTGACGGCATTGTTGATACTTCACCCAAGGAAACCGAATGCGGCTTGATGATCATCGGCGATATGGATGCAACCTATCCCGTATTAACTGACGTTAACGTTGATAATATTACCAACGTTACCATAAATAACGTAATTTATAATAACAAGCGTGAAGCAATACGTGTTGATGAATGCTTGAAGGATAGCGTTATTTCAAACGTAATTTCCTCCTGCTCAACACACCCCGTATTTTCAACGCAGTTTGACGGAGCCTTCGTCAACGTAAAATTCTCAAACATTCAGCATCCTGACGGAATTGAAACTATCGGCAATTTCTGGAAATACTATAAAGGCTAACATATGCGCCCCCAAACGGGGCGTTTTTTCATTTTTTGGTATTTACATTTTGATTTTTTTATAATATAATTATTGTAGTTTTTTTAGGAGGGAAAAATTATGACTACTGCATTTGAAAATACGAAAAAGATTTTGAAAACCGTAAAGCCCTCTATGGCGTATAGTGGGGGCGACGTTGTTTCCTGGCAGAAAAGTGCAAAGGAAAAATTAAGCGAACTTCTTGGTATGGATAAGTTTACAAAAGTTCTTCCCGAAACGGAAATCGAATATGACAAAGAAATCGATTGGGCAAGGGAAATCCGTTTCACTTATTTAAGTGAAGATGGTTATCGTGTGCCTTGTCATCTGTTTTTACCGAAAAACGTAAATAATCCGCCCGTTGTAATAACGCTTCAAGGTCATTCAAAAGGCATGCACGTTTCTATGGGACGTGCTAAATATGAGGGAGAAAGATCTAAAGATGACGGCGACAGAGATTTCTGTGTTCGTGCAATAAAAGAAGGCTATGCTGCCATTGCAATGGAACAGAGAAACTTTGGCGAATGTGGTGGCGATAAAGACGGGCCACATTGTCAGGAGTCTTCAATGGCGGCACTTTTAATGGGCAGAACAACTATTGGTGAACGTGTATGGGATATTATGCGTCTTATTGATGTTCTTGAAAGTGATTTCAAGGATATTGTTAATATTGATAAAATTTGTTGTATGGGTAACTCCGGCGGCGGAACTGCAACGGCTTACGCTTGCGCCCTTGAAGAGCGAATCAAACTTGCTATGCCTTCATGCGCGATGTGTACATACAGAGATTCAATCGGTGCTATGTGGCATTGTACTTGTAA
>JAZULU010000004.1:0-15629 GCA_045603265.1 Clostridia bacterium | reverse complement strand
AAAGGAGAAATATATGAAATCCGTTCGCAACATTTTTAAAAAGGGAGTAGGGCCGTCCAGTTCTCATACTATGGGTCCCGTATATGCGGCAAAGCGGTTTTTAAATGAAAATCCCCATGCCGATAGTTTTAAGGTAATTCTTTACGGCTCATTGGCAAAGACAGGTAAAGGGCACGGTACCGACCGCGCTTTAAAGGATGCCTTTATGCCATTTGATGCGGAAATTATTTTCAACATGGAAGAGCATGAACTTGAACATCCAAACACCATGGATATTTTTGCCTTTAAAAATAAAAAAGAGATTATGAAAAAGCGCGTCCTTTCCATTGGCGGTGGTGAGATACGCTTTGTGGGCGAAGAAGTTCACGAAAAAGAAGAGATATATAAAGAAAAAAATTTAGGCGAGATAATTGCCCTTTGTAAAGAGCACAATATGCGCCTTTCCGACTACGTTTTTTGCCATGAAGATGAAGATTTCAAGCACTTTTTAAGTGATGTGTGGCAGACTATGTGTGCTTCGATCTATGCTGGACTTACCCATACGGGAACTCTTCCCGGCGGACTTAACGTTGAAAGAAAAGCACAAAAACTTTTCAACCAAAAGCATATTGACGAAAGTCCCCAAACAAGGGAGAACAGAATGGTTTGCGCCTATGCTTTTGCGGTAAGCGAACAAAATGCCGATTGCGGAACTATCGTTACTGCGCCTACTTGCGGTGCTTGCGGTGTTGTGCCTGCGGTGTTAAAATATTTTCAGGAGAAAAACTCTTTTTCCGATGATGACGTTATACGCGCCCTTGCCGTTGCAGGTCTTTTTGGTAACATTGTTGCGACAAACGCTTCAATAAGCGGTGCGGAGTGCGGTTGTCAGGCGGAGGTGGGCACTGCCTGCTCAATGGCTGCAGCGGCGCTGGCGGAACTTTTCGGCATGGGTCTTGATCAGATAGAATATGCGGCGGAAATTTCCTTAGAGCACCATTTGGGGCTTACTTGCGATCCCGTTTGCGGACTTGTGCAGATTCCTTGCATTGAGCGTAATGCAGTTGCGGCAATGCGTGCAATAAATGCGTTGAGCCTTGCGAACTTTTTAACCGATTCGCGTAAAATTTCCTTTGATATTGTTGTTGAAACTATGTATCAAACGGGCAAGGACATTAAAGGATTGTACCGCGAAACTTCAGAAGGCGGTCTTGCAAAGTTATATAAAGGAGAAACAAAATGAACTACGATTTTCAAAAGCAAATGATAAAAATTCATAGGCCGATAAAGGTTGTTGATGAAAAAAACGACAATGAAATTGCCATTCCTTCAAATGTTGAAATATATCTTGAAAATAAAGATGACGTTTCACTAACAGCCGTAAAGGATTTTATAAAATACTTAAAAGTTGCTTTTAAAATTAACGGAGTTTTAACGGACAACAAAAATGCCTTTTTTAGGTTTTTTATTGATGAAAGTAAGTTGAAAGATGCAAAAGGCTATATGGGCAGACGCACGATAGTTAAAGATGATTGTGTGCGCATATATTCATACGATAGCCGTGGTCTTGCTCAGGCCATTTATTCCCTTGAAGATAAGATGAATTTACGCCTGGCACCTTATTTGGAGGTATCCGATACTGAAAACATGGCGGAGTTTTCGCCTAAAATGATACATTCGGGCTATGCTTTAGACGAGTTTCCCGATGAATATCTTTCGGTGTGCGCCCATCACGGATATGATGCAATTCTTGTGTTTTTAAAAGACGAAACTCATTCTGCTCACGGCGAGTGCGATTTTAACGATATTATTTCCCGCGCAAAGAAGTTCGGCATTGACGTTTACGCATACAGTTATTTTATGAATTTCGTTCATCCCGAGGAAGAAAACGCAAAGGAAATATATAAAAAGGTTTACGGCGGTATTTTTGAAAAGTTGCCTGAACTTAAAGGCATCGTTTTTGTTGGCGAGTCCATTGAGTTCCCAAGCCACGATCCTCACGTTGTGCCATATCACCACAGAATGAAATCCCCTGACGGCATACCCTTTGATAAGCCTTTCCCGGGATGGTGGCCATGTACTGATTATAAAGAATGGCTTACCCTTGTCCGCGACAGTATACATAGCGTTTCGCCTGATGCTGACGTTGTTTTCTGGACATATAATTTCGGTCCTGCACCGGAAGAGGACAGAGTAAAACTTATCAAAAACCTGCCCGATAACGTTTCCATTTTAATTACCTTTGAGATGTTTGATAAGGTCGAGCATGAAAATTCTTTTGGCGCGGTAAGAGATTACACAATTTCCCATATCGGCCCCAGCAAAGTTTTTATGGCTGAGGCGGCAGAAGTTGCAAAAAAGAAAAACGTGCGCCTTTATTCCCAAGCAAACACCGCAGGAAGAACATGGGATTACGGTACTGCGCCTTATGAGCCTTTCCCGTATCAGTGGAATAAACGTAACGAAGCACTATTGAAAGCCAAGAAAGATTTCGGTCTTTCAGGTCTTATGGAAAGCCACCATTACGGTTTTTATCCCTCTTTTATATCACTTCTTGCAAAAGATACTTTTACCAAAAATTCGTTGCCCTTTGAAGAAAGACTTTTAAAGTATGCTAAAACCGTTACCGATGAAAGCGATAAATTCATGGAGGCAATAAAGTATATTGATGAAGCGGTTACCCATTGCACAGCAAGCAAGGAAAACCAGTACGGACCAATGCGTATCGGCCCTGCATTTCCCTTGTGCGTTAGAAATGGCTATAAAAAGCCTTCGGAGCCAGGAACGCTTTTCGGCAATGGCATTTATACAACATTGAATCTTAATGATGACTGGGATTTCCAGGGCGTATATTCAATAAGAATCAATGATGAAATAAATGAGCATAAAAAGGCAATCGACCTTTATAAAAAGGGCATTAATATTCTAAAGACCATTAAAAATAAAAGAAGCGAACTTAAAAGATTTATCAATCTTTGTGAGTACTTGATGCGTTGCCATGAAACGGCAAAAAATTCAAAAGAATTTGAACTTAACCGCAGAAAAATGTTTGCTTCCACCAATAAAAAGGATTTGAACAGATTCGCAAAGAAAATGGAAGTAATTGCATTTAAAGAACTTGAAAATGCTAAAAAAACACTTCCGCTTGTTAAAAAAGATTCGTCTTTGGGCTTTGAGGCTTCAATGGGATATGCAGGCGGTGAAGAAGCAATTTTATGGAAAATAAAACACATGGAATTTATGCTTCAAGTGGAGTTGCATCCTTATTTAGTATAAAAAATGCCTGCTGACTTTGTCGGCAGACTGAAAAGAAGAAAACCCTCGGAAAATCCGAGGGTTTTAAATTTTACTTAAGTTTCTTTTTAACTACGATAACTGCGCCTACTGCCGTTCCGATAATGATTACTGCAGAAGCGATAAGTGCATAAATAACGATAGGTGCTAATTTGCCGTCACCACCGTTATTGTTGCCCTGGTTAAGGCTATCGCCTGCAGGTGCTGAAGGCTGAGCAGGTGCCTGCGTAACTGTAGGATTCTGAGGTGCCTGAGGATTTTCGGGATTCTGAGGAGCGGCAGGAACTTCGGGCTCTTCGGGCTCTTCAGGCTCTTCAATTTCAGGCGCTTCATCTGCAAGATAAACTGCGAAATTCTTAAACTCAAGAGTTTCTACGATTCCGGGTTCGCTGATATTATCAACGGT
Source organism: Clostridia bacterium (assembly GCA_045603265.1). Lineage (GTDB taxonomy): Bacteria > Bacillota > Clostridia > Christensenellales > QALW01 > UMGS1322. The sequence continues at coordinate 11,950 of JAZULU010000004.1, read as the reverse complement.
AAAGTTCCATTCTGTAACACATTCATTTTCTACCTGAGAACCATAAACGAAAAGTGAAACGCTTGCTTCTGTCCATTCTTCGGTAAAATCAACCTCATAGTTAAGGTATTTTAAGATATTACCGTTGGAATTGTTGAAAAGCGGATCTTCGCCGTCAAGTGATTCTTCATATGCTTCGTTCCAGGCGGCAGAATTATCTGCGCCTTTAAGATCGGGAAGACCGTTTGCACCTCTCATAAGAGTACGGGCAGAAACACTTCCGCCTTCGTTGCCCTTTGTGAAAGTTGCGCGGAATTCAAAAGCAATGGTGATCTCAATTTCATCATCACCGTCAATGGCTTCCTTAACTGCAGGAAGAATATCAATGTTTGGAGCATTCCATTTGTTTGTAATGCCCGTTGCAACAGCAACACCGTCTGTTTCGGTAACTGCGCCTGCATTACCTTTAGTCCATTTTGCGCCTTCTGCATAGTTTGTAGGTTCTTCGGCTAACACGGGAACAGCAAGTGAACAAGCAAGTACAAGTGCTAAAATAATTGTTAAAAACTTTTTCATGTATTTGACTCCTTAATATATTTGTATAAGTATTATATACTATATATACCAATAAAGTCAAGAAAAAACTCCCCGAATTTTCGGGGAGTTAAGTATTATTTATCTTCCGGTTTCTTTTTCTTAATAACGATTACTGCAACTACTGCACCGATAACAACAACTGCGGCAACGATACCGATAATAATGCCGGGGTTCATTCCGCCATCACCGTTATCTGTATCTTCGTCACCTGAACTAAGGTCAGGTGTCTGCAAAGGAGCGTCTTCTGTGGGAGCAGGTGTAGGTGCAGGCGTAGGTGTGGGAGTAGGTGTGGGAGTTACCTCAGCGGGTTTTTCATCTTCTTGGGGTTTTTCGTCTTCAACGGGTTCATCTTCAGGTGCGGCATCTTCATATTCATCGGCAAGATAAATACCAAAGTTCTTAATTTCAATGGTGTTTACGATAGTGGGGTTTGATAAACCGTCAAAGCATATCTTCCAATTCTTAACAGCGGTGTTTTCAACGTGGATTTTTTGAATTGTAAAAGGAATTTCAAGGGTTATCCATTCATCATCAGTCATTTCCGCTCTAATTCCGCCAAAGTGATGTCTGATATTGGAGTCGGGGTTTGTGAAGAAAGGTTCTTCACCGTCAATGGTTTCTTCGTAAGCCTCAGTCCAGTCGCCGGTATCGGCAGCAGGAATATCAAGACCGTTGTCGCCTCTTAAAAGAACGTTGCCGGTAATAAATTCACCTTCTTTACCTTCGATAAAGGTTGCGTGAATATCCATAACGATAACGATCTCAACATCAGTTTCAGCGCCTAAAACTGCTTTGATTGATGGAAGAATATCTGCCGTAGGTGATGACCAGGCATGTTTAATACCCGTTGCGACAGTAACACCGTCTTTAACTTCAACGGTTGCGGACATACCTTCCCATTTAAGATTTTCTGCATAGTTTTTAGGTGCTTCTTCTGCAAAAGCAGGAACAGCCAGTGCAAGTGAAAGTACAAATGCTAAAAAAATTGTTATAAACTTTTTCATTTTTATCTCTCCTTTTTTTGTTTAGTATAACTTAATAAAGTGTGATATGCAATATTGTGTCCGAAATTTACTGTAAAAGATGTCTAAAAAAGGAGTGATTGCTCACTCCCTTTTTCAGAGCACTGATAAACCCTTGCAAACATAAATCCTCTGCAGAAATTCTTGCAGAGGATTTATTTCCGTCGTTACGATAACCATGAACGCTCGGTTACTTACGTTTGTGTAAGCGCCCTCGCGTTCAGAACATCGTGCCTTGGCTTGCAAGGATTTCTCGAACTCTGACAGTCTGCTGACTTTATCAGCAGACTAAAGGGAGTGATTGCTCACTCCCTTAATAATTATTTATCTTCGGGTTTCTTTTTCTTAATAACGATTACTGCAACTACTGCGCCTGCAATAACAACTACTGCGGCAACTATACCGATAATAATGCCGGGGTTCATTCCGCCACCGTTTTCGCCGCCGTCACCTAAATTACCGTCATCTGCATTGCCGCCAAGGTTAGGTGTCTGTAAAGGTTTTGCTGTAGGTGCTGCTTCTTGAGGTTTTTCGTCCTCTTGAGGCTTTTCATCCTCAGCAGGCTTTTCGTCCTCAGCAGGCTTTTCATCTTCAGCGGGCTTTTCGTCTTCAGCAGGCTCTTCAGGCTCTTCGCTTACATACTCGTCTGAAAGATAGATGCCAAGGGTTTTGAACTCAAGTGTATTGATCATTTCAACGTTTGAAACATTATCGATACAAAGTTTCCAGGCTGTTGCTGCACCGCAATCAACGTGAATTTTGTCAATAGAAACTTCAATTTCAAGTTTTGTCCATTCTTCGTCGGTAACTTCCAGTCTTTCGCCAAAGTACTTCATAACGTTACCCTGGGAGTTCATGAAAAATCTGTCTTCACCGTCAAGAAGTTCGTCATAAGCTTCAAGCCATGCATCAACTTCTGATGTGGCGACATCAAGGCCGTTATCTGCCCTTAAAAGAACTTGCCCGCCTGTAAATTCGCCTTCGTTACCTTCTGTAAAGGTTGCGCGTGCTTCCATAACGATAACAAGATCAACTGATTCTTCTGTGCCTAAAGCGGCTTTAACTGCAGGAAGAATGTCAACAATGGGGGATGCCCATGCTTTGGTTATGCCTGTTGCAACTGCAATACCGTCAGTTGTTGAAACTGAGCAACTGAAGCCTGACCAATTAAGACCTTCGGCATAGTTCTTGGGTGCAGGTTTATCGGTTGATTCCTCAGCAAAAGCAGGAACAGCCAATGAAAGAGCAAGCATAAGTGCAAGTAAAATAGTTAAAAACTTTTTCATAAAGATACATCTCCTTTATCTATTTTTAAATATTATATACTTTGTGAACAAAATATGTCAAGAATTTTTTTTCTTAACGATAAAGCATGCTGCGATCGCACAGATTATGATAACACCGCATACGATTGAAGTAATAAGAATGATCGTTCCGTCATTTCCGTTACCGTTATTTATAGAAGGTGCCTCTGTAGGAGCGGCAGGTGCTTCTGTAGGTGCAGGAGTTACTTCTGTTGCAGGTTTATTTTCTGCAGGCTTTTCTTCAGGTTTTTCTTCAGGTTTTTCAGCAGGTTTTTCTTCAGGAGTTTCTGTATCTTCTGCTTCATCGGCAAGAACAATAGAAACGTTTCTATATTCAAGAGTCTTGATGCCTGCGAAGTTTACGATCTTATCTGCGCAAAGATTCCATTTTGCAACTGCGGGGCTTAATATCTGAGCACTTGTAAGATCAAGTTCAATGGTAATTTCGGTCCATTCACCGTCAACCAATTCAACGGGATCGTGAACGGCGCGCATGATGTTACCGTTTGAATTTGAGAAGAATGCAGAATCGCCGTCAAGGCTTTCTTCATAAGCTTCAACCCAATCTTCAACATTATCAGCACCTGCAAGATCGGTAAGAGCATTAACGCCTCTAAAAAGGGGACGTGCAGTAGTCTTTGCGCCTGCGGTAGCCATTGTAACGCGCATTTCATAGGTAAGGATAACGCTTATTTCATCGTTATCGCCCAATGCAGCCTTGAGGGCAGGAAGAATGTTTATGGCAGGTGATCTATATTCGGCATTAATATTCTTTGCAACGCAAACGCCGTCAGCAACGGTGAAATCGGATTTAGCCAAAAGCACGCCCTGTTCCCAGAAACAATCGGAAGCGTAGTTTTCTGCTTCTGCAAAAGCGGTGATGCCAAAAGCAAAAATAATTGTAAGTGCAAGTAAAAGTGTAAGTATTTTTTTCATTTTATGTGTCCTTTCTTTTAACGTTTTATTCATTATACCATATTATCAAGAATTTGCAATAAAAAAGTTTTCAATTAAAGATTTTTCTGTTTTTAAAAGACCTTGAATCATATTATCTCTGCCGCCGCCTGAGGCGTTAAGTTTTTCCTTTAATTGAGCCCGTGTTTTATCAAAATCCAAAGTAAAGATCATAAAGCGGTAGCCGTCAGTATCATTTCCCGAAAACGCACCGCAGAAAGAATGTTTTTTAGATAAAATATTAATTGCATCCTTTAAAAGATCGGGAGAGTCAACAAATATATAAGGTAAGGAATGTTCTTTCAGGGAGTTTTTCAACAACTCCATTTTTAAACCGTTGTTTTCGTAATTAAGTTCCGATATTTTATCCATTAACTTTTTTACGCCCAAAAAAGTTTCTTCCGGCGGAAGGGATAAAAGGGAAGAAATGTTTTTTAGAGTTTTTTGATAAATATCTAAAGTATTAAATGCAAAAAGCCCGCTTTTTAAAAGTATGCGGACACCGCCCTTATATTTCTCCATTGAAATAACTTTTATCATTCCCACTTCCGAAGTGTTTTTTACATGGGGCGCACAGCAGGCACAAAGATCGATATTTTCAATTTCAACAAGGCGCACGTTTTCCTTTAGATCAAGTTTACTGCGGTATGAAAATTTTAAAGGATCTTCGGGGTACCACGCTTTTATAGGGTGGGATTCTGATGCGATCTCGTTTGCTGTGCGTTCTATCTCTTCAATTTCCTTTTGAGAGATGGGCCCGTTAAAATCAAGAGTTACATAATCATCGCCCAAATGAAAGCCTGTATTATCGTAACCGAATTTTTTATAAACAAGACCTGAAATTATATGCTCGGCGGTGTGGTTCTGCATTTTATAAAAACGCTCTTTCCAATTAAGAACACCGTGAACTACTGTATTTATTTCTAAAGGCGAATGGGTGTAGTGAAAAATTCTGTTATCTTTTTCCTCAACATCAAAAACTTCAATATCATTTAAAAAGCCTTTGTCGCTTCTTTGACCGCCTCCCTCAGGGAAAAATGCGGTTTTATCAAGTTCAATAAGATAGATGCCGTCTTTTTCTTCTGCGGAAAGAACGGTTGCATCAAATTCTTTTATGTAACTATCAATATCAAATAATCTCACGGCACTATTGCCCCCAATTCTTTAAGTTTTATAAATAGGTCATCAGGAGCGCCCAAAGCATCAAGATATGCAAGTACGCCTGCAACCTGACCTGTTGCCATTGCCGTTGCCTGAACGCGCAAGGCGGAGTTTGCTTCACGATCTGAAGAAATACATCTGCCTGCAACGAAAAGATGCTTTGAATTTTTAGGTATCAGCGCGCCTTTGGGAACGGTGGGCACAACGTTTTCTTCCAAAAATACCTGTTTTATGCCGGTTGGCACATGAAGATCAATGGGGTAGAAACTGTAACAAACGGCATCTTCATATTTTTTGCCTGAAACATAGTCTTTAGCGGTAACCGTTTTTTCGCCTATAATGCGCACGCTTTCACGGATTCCGCACTCCGTGCCAAAAGAAGAAACAAAGATATTTTCAAGTCCTTTTATGGTTTTTAAGAAAGAAATTATTCTGAAAAGTTGATTGCGTGCCGAAATTTCGATATTGGTCTTGCCTTTAGAGGTTTGAGCATTTTCAGAATCTATGTGGGTTGAAATGCGCCCGTTTTTAAGCTGTGATATTAACGAATTGCCTTGCGTATCTTCTTTGGTTAAAATTCCCTTTTCGTAGGCAAAAGCAAGTTTTTTATTAAAATCTTCAAGGTCGATTTTTGAAAAATCATAGCCCGAAATATCGTTTATAAGGGTTGCAGGCTGAACAGTTTGGCTTTTTTCTACTTCATAGCCCAAAGAAGAAACTATATTGGCATCACCCGTTGCATCAATAACCGTTTTTGCAAAAATTTCTAACGGACCCTCTTTTGCCGTCAAAGTAATTTTAAAGCCTTTTTCATTTTGTTTAACTTCATGCACCATTGTGTGAAAAAGAATATCTACGCCTGAAGAAATACACATTTCTTCGATTGTATGCACATATGAGAATATGTCAATATTTATTTGTTCATCCCAATGGTTTTCAGGTTTAAAGGAAATTTTGGGTATTTTTGCACCGCTTTTTTCTATTGCTTCAAAGCATGGCCCCGAAATTATCTGTTTGCCCCAGGCAAAAAACAAGCCCGGGAAATTTACATGGGCGGAAGTCATCGTGCCGCCTAAGATTCCGTTTTTTTCTATTAATAAAGTTTTAGCACCAAGGCGCGATGCGGAGATTGCAGAAAAGGTGCCTGCCGTACCGCCGCCTATAACGCAAACGTCGTAATTTTTCATAAGTTTTCCTTTCTGAACTCTTTGGGTGACTTGTTATGATACTTTGAAAAGATTCGTGAAAACTGTAAAACGTCAGAATAGCCTACCGCATGGGCAATTTCAGTAATGGGGTAGTCGGTTTTTAATAAAAACTCGGCACGGCTCATTTTTAACTGCATAAGATATTTTTGAGGCGATATTCCCGTTTTTTCATAAAACAAATTTCTTAAATATGCGCGGGAAATGTTAAGGAATCTGGCACAATCGTCAACGGTAATGCCGTTGGGATAGTTGTTTTTAAAAAATTCCTTTGCCCGTGTAACGTAATCGTCGTTTTCTTTTTTTGAAGAAATTTCCGAAAAAATTTCAAGCATAATGCCGATGCACCGCATTTCATCAGTATCGGGATTGGAACTTTCGCAGATCTTTCGTATGGTGTTAATGTTTGAAGAAAGATCAAATTCAAAAACTCCGTTTTTTAAGGGCAGATCTTTTATAAGTTGTTTTACGCCTGCACCGGTAACGTTTATCCAGGAATATGTCCATGGATCGTCTTTATCGGGAATGTAATCGCACAAAAGGTTTTCAAAGCAGATAAAGCCTTGCCCTTTCGTTAAGTGTATGCCGTTATAATATCCGCTGCCCGACTCTATAAAATGTATAAGGTTAGCGTCAGGGATAAGCCTTGTCCGCCCTTTCTTGGGAGAGCATTTATCTCTGCCGAAGCGTTTAAGGGAGATCTCTTTAATCATAGTAACACCTTCTTTATGTATGATTTTACCATATAAACATACGTTTTTGCAATGTTTTTTTATATGATTTTGTGATATTATATGAAAAAAAGGAGTGATTTTTTATGAGAATTTACAAAAATCAGGTAGTTGTATCGGATTCTTCAATGGCACTTGATACTCCCATTGAACTTCGCGAGCCTAAAATCTTACATAAAAATAGGCTTCAACCCCGTGCAACGATGGTTCCTGCAAATAAAAAAGGCGTATATTATCATAACAGAGAACAGTCGGACAGGCTTTTTTCTTTGAACGGTGACTATAAATTTGCGCTGTTTTCGGATAGAGCGCCTGAAGGTTTTACAGATGACGGTTTTGATCTTTCCGCTTGGGATGATATTGACGTGCCCTCCATGTGGCAGTTCAGGGGATATATGGAGCCTACATATCCTAACGTTGAATATCCTTTCCCCTTTAATCCGCCATATATTTTAAGGCTCAATCCCGTTGGTTGCTATGCGCGCACCTTTGAAGTTACCGAACTTAAACGGGCAATTCTTCATTTTGAAGGTGTTGACAATGCTTTCTATGTTTATGTAAACGGTGAATTTGTTGGTTTTTCAAAGGGCTCGCGTCTTCCTCACGAATTTGATATTACAAAAAATCTTAAAAAAGGCGAAAACACACTTAAAGTTATCGTTTATACTTATTCTGACGCTTCATATCTTGAAAACCAGGATATGCTTATGGCAAGCGGTATTTTCAGGGACGTTTATATTATCTTCTCCGAAAAGGCATCGCTTTGGGACTGGGAAATAATTACCGATGATAAGAATTTTTCTTTAACTGCTGAACTTTTTGAAGATGTTCCTGCCCTTGCAAGAATCGAGTTTTTGGGAAAAACTTACGAACTTCCCTTTGAAAAGGGAAAGGCGGAACTTTCACTTACTCCCGAAAATATAAAAACCTGGAACGCGGAACAGCCTAACCTTTACGATCTTACACTTGAAGTGGTTGAAGATGGCAAGGTAGTTGAAACACATTCAAAGCGCGTTGGTTTTGTAAAGAGTGAAGTAAAAAATCAACAGTTTTTAATAAACGGCAGCCCCGTTCTTATTAAGGGTATCAACCGTCACGAAAATAATGCGGAAAACGGCAGATATGTTACTGTTGAGCAGATAAGGCGCGATCTTGAACTTATAAAGGGCAATAATATAAATGCTATCCGTTGCGCCCATTATCCAAACAATCCTGCTTTCTATGAGTTCTGCTCGGAACTTGGTATCTACGTTATGGATGAAGGCGATATCGAAAGCCACGGCTGCGGTATAACGGGCGATCAGGGCTTTTTAAATAAAACTCCCTCATGGCGCGATGCTTTTATGGATAGAACTCTTCGCATGGTTGAAAGAGATAAAAATGAAACTTGTATCGTTATCTGGTCATTGGGCAACGAAATGGGCGCAGGTCAAAACAGTGAAGACTGTGCTGAATTTGTGAGAAACCGCAAGGATAAAAAGCCCGTTCAGTATGCAACTTTGCCTGAAAACAGACATAAGCGTGTATTTATCGGCAACGGTTACTGTAATATAAACAAACTTCAGCGCGTTCTTGACGAAGCGCCTGATACGGAACAGCCTCTTTGTCTTATTGAGTATGCGCATGCAATGGGTAACAGTCCCGGAAGTCTTACAACTATGTGGGACTTCGTTGTGGAGCATCCCCGTTATTGCGGCGGATACGTTTGGGAATTCAGAAGTCACGGCATGAAACGCGTAAATGAGGACGGAACAGTTGATTATCTCTACGGCGGCGATTTCCACGATGATAACCATTGGTCAAACTTTACTTTGGACGGCTTCTGCGTTTCCGATGGCACGCCTAAGCCTACATTTCTTGAACTTAAATACGTTTATGCACCTATCCGCTTTAAGTATGAAAAGGGCGTATTAAATCTTCACAATACCATGGACTTTACTGATACCTCAGAGCTTGTTTTTGAGGCTGAGATAATTGCTGACGGTGAAGTTATTAAAAAAGAGATCCTTAATATTCCCGCTATTGCACCCAGAGAAAAGGCTGATTTTAACTATGCACCTAAAGTTTCGGGGGTTGAGTGCTTCCTTAATATCAACGTTTACAAAAACGGCGATAAGGTTGCATTAAAGCAGTTTGAACTGGAAAGTACCAAGGAAAAGGAAGAACTTGAAGTTACGTCCTTTAACGGTGAAGTTAAGATAGATAAAGATAAAGTTTCGGTATCAGGCGAAAATTTCAGTATTGCCTTTGAAAACGGTCTTCCCGTAAAATACGAAAAAGACGGCAAGGTTTATTTTGATGAGCCTGCAAAATTCGTTACTCACCGCGCCGAAACGGATAACGATGGTATCGTTAGCCTTTATCCCCGTTGGATAGGCTCATGGGAAAATTCAAGACTTCAAAAAATGGAGTTCTATACAATTAAGACTAATATAGAAAAAACCGAAAATTTCGTAAAAGTTACTGCGGAGGGTGTTCTTACTCAGGATCATTGCTACATGGGCTTTAACGTAGTGAACGAATATACTATATATAATGACGGTCTTTTGGTCTTTGATATGTTGGTGAAGCCTTTCGGCGATATGCCTACTCCGCCTGAATGGGGTTCGGCAGGTGCTGACGATATTCTTGAGCCAAGACTTCCAAGATTCGGTATCGTTATTAAAATGGACAAGGAATTTTCGCGCGTTAAGTGGTACGGCAGAGGCGAAGATCATTCTTATGAAGATTCAAAGGCATCGGCACCTATCGGAACTTATGAACTTCCTATTGAAAAAATGAACTTCATGTATGACGTGCCCCAGGAAACGGGCTCAAGAAGCGATACAAGATACGCTCAGATCAAAGGCGAAAACAATAATCTTACCGTTTACGGCAACAATATTTTCTCCTTCCAGTATCATCCCTGGAGTCTTAAATCTCTGCGCGATGCACGCCACAGAAGCGATGTTAAGGAAGATAGCAAAAACTATCTTTACATCGACTATAAGATGCGCGCTTTAGGCTCATTCTCCTGCGGACCTAACCCCGAAACAGAATTTGATTTTGCGCCTCACGATTTCCGCTTCGTGTTTGCCCTTAACGGCGAAACGGGTGAAAAACCACAGTATTTCCTTAAAAATCTTGGCAACAAGACCGAAAAACTTACAGAAGTTTACGAAAGAGTCAAGATCGAAACGGAAAGAGATGTTGTTGAGTGCAGAAATGCATAATAATGTTGCATAAAAAAGAAAATTGTTGTAAAATTATAGCCGAAGAGTTTTTCTGCTCTTCGGCTATATAAATATGGAGGTGTTTTTATGGATAGATATGATCCCAATGAATGGACCGGCTCTTTTGTAAAAGAAAATACCGCTTTTTGTATGGAGTTTTTGCGCGAAACCAATCAAAAAGTAATTGATCTCCTTGAAGAAGGCACTTATGATGCCGCTGTTGCAGGAATTGACAGAATTTTAAACGGACTTATAGTATTGCAAAACAATACGTCGGGCAACTATAAACCTCATATCTGCATGATTTCGTGGATGGAGGCATTTGTAATTGCTTTCGGTGTTGATGCGTCGGAAGATCAAAAGCGTGAAACCGTTATAAACTGTCTTCAAGATGCCTATGACTTTGCAAAAAGCGAAAACACCAAGGAAGATATAATGAAATGCATAAACGATTTCAAAAGCGGTGCGCCTTTTGATGAAATATACGCTTCTGAACAGCACGATTTCCCGGGTGAAGTTATTGAAATTCTTTCCGATATCGACGGGAAATTAGTGGCAAATAACGATGGGGCAGGCAATTCTTCAGGCGGTTGCTATGTGGCAACGGCGGTGTACGGCTCCTATGATTGCCCCGAGGTTTGGACTTTGCGCCGTTTCAGGGATAATGTGCTTCATGAAAAATTTTTCGGAAGAATTTTTATTAAATGCTATTATGCACTAAGTCCTACAGTTGTAAAAATTTGGGGCAAGAGCAAGGTGTTTAAAGGATTTTTTAAACCGCGTCTTGATAAACTTGTTCATCGCCTTAATTCTCAAGGTGTTGAAAACACGCCATATAACGACAAAAACTTCTAAAATACTTTATCTTGTAATTTAAAATTGAGGATTTTTTATGGAAACAAAAAGAATTGCGCTTATTGCACACGATAATATGAAGCCTATCATTATTGAATGGTGCAAAGAAAATAAGGAACTTTTATCACACCACTTCCTTTGCGGAACGGGTACTACTGCAAAAAAGATCAATGAGGCTACGGGTCTTCCCGTAAAAGCATATCTTTCAGGTCCTTTAGGCGGCGATCAGCAGATTGGCGCCCGTGTTGCGGTAGGGGAGATCGATGTTGTTATCTTCTTCTCTGACCCTCTTACTGCTCAGCCTCACGATCCTGATGTTAAGGCACTTTTAAGAATTGCACAAGTTTATAATGTGCCTATTGCTAATAATAGGGCTACTGCGGATTGTATTTTGCGAGCATTGTAAGAGAGCACGAGAAATCTTCGCAACGGCGGGTTGCATGCGGTATAATCGTTCAGTCATTTACCGTTATGTAAACTCCTTCACGATTACCCTTTGCGCCCCTGATTTGCGAATTTTCTCGCACTCTCGGTTAGCGGTGAAGCATTACACAAAAAACGGGCTAACTGCCCGTTTTTTTGCTTGTTCTTGAATAAATAAAATCTCTAAAAAGTCGAAAGTACGGAATACTTTTCTCATTTCATAGTTTCCTTTAAAGCAATCTGCAGCTTGGAAATAAAATCAGGACGGCTGTGAGCATATTTCGCCTCGCGGATATTTGCACCAATGCTTGTCCCGCTCCGTTCAAGCTGATTTGACAGAGAATAATGTCCTTTTATATTTTCTGTCAGTTTTAAAATTTGAATTGCAAATTCTGTTGACATATCAGCAAGTTTATTTTCAGCCATCGAAATCACCTCTTTGAATTCATTATATCACAGATTTCAATGATTTTCAATGAAATCGCGCAAGCGCGATGAAATCCGAGC
>JAZULU010000003.1:0-14751 GCA_045603265.1 Clostridia bacterium | reverse complement strand
CTCTTCCATTGTGGGCTTGCGGTGAGTAATAACGATAAACTGGGTATTTTGTGAGAATTTTCTTAAATACGTTGCAAAGTTACCAACGTTCGCTTCATCAAGTGCCGCCTCGATTTCATCAAGGATACAGAAAGGCGTGGGCTTTAATTTGAGCATTGCAAAAAGAATCGCAATGGCCGTCAATGCCCTTTCGCCACCTGAAAGAAGGCTTAAAAGTTGCAAACTCTTTCCCGGAGGCTGTGCAACGATTTCAATATCGGCATCAAGTGAATTTTCGCCCTCTTGAAGTTTAAGTTCTGCCTTACCTCCACCAAACAATTCACTGAAGGTTTTGGTAAAGTGCTTGTTGATAAGTTCAAACTGTTCTTTGAACTGCTTGTCCATTTTCTTGATAAGTTCTTCAATTATCTTTCTTAAATCTTCCGCCGCTTTTTCAAGGTCATCACGCTGGCTTGAAAGATCATCGTAACGTTCTTTTGTTTCAACGTACTCCTCTATAGCATTAACGTTTACATGACCTAACGCATTTATTGCCTTTTTAAACTTATTGATCTCTGTTTGAGCACCAGTCATTTTAAATTCGGGATCGCGGAATTCTTCAGCAGTTGCCTGAGTAAGTTCATACTCCTCCCAAATTCTGTTTTCAAGATAAGAAAGATCGTTATCAACCTTTGTAACAGCAAGTTCGACTTTGTGACGTCTTTCGCCTGCATCATAAATTTCCTGCTCAAATCTGCGACGTTTCTCTTCATTTTCTTTCAAAAGCGCATTTATATTTTCACGATTTGTTTCTTCGCTTTTTTCAAGATCCTGAATCTGAACAAGTTCAGTCTGCATATTGCCCGTTTTTGAAATCGCATCTTCTTTTTCTTTTCTGGCTTCTTCAAGTTGTTTTTCCAAAGAAACGCCTTCAGCCAAAAGTTTCACTTTTGCTTCTTCAAGATTTTCAATAAGTTCACCCATGCGCTGAGCATTGTTTACAATAGCATCCAGTTCTTTTTCAAGACCTGCACATTCAATTCTTGCATCGGTAAGTTTCTCATTGAGTTTTTCTTTTTCCAGTTGTTTTTTATTATATTCTGACTGACGGGCACTTATACTTGCCTGCGCATCGGTATTTGAAGTTTCAAAATCACCTTGCATGGTGTTGATACTTTCAAGTTCGGAATTGATTTCCGCCAAAGTATCATTAAGTTGTTCTTCTTCAAGTTTTAATTCATTTTCAGAATCAACACTTGCCTGGTGATCAGCCTTTAATTTGTTAAGTTTTTCGATATCGTGAGCAAATTTGATATCAAGTTCGTGAAGTTTTGTGTCTTTTTCTGCTACCGCATTTTCAAACTTCTTACATTCTTCCTCAAAGTTATTAACGGTATCGTTTATGCGTAAAATCTCTGCATTTTTCTCGGTTATAATCTTATTAAGTTCATCAATTTCACGCTCTCTGCCCAAAATACTTGTGGTCTTATGCCTTTGGCTGCCGCCTGACATAGATCCGCCTGAATTCATAACGTCACCCTTTAAAGTAACAACTTTCAAAGAATGATTGCAGTTCCTTTGAATGGCTATACCCGTATCAAGATCATCACAGATAACTGTTCTGCCGAGAAGATTCTTAATTATTTCATGATATTTTTTATCATAAGTGATAAGATCGTTTGCCGCACCAAAACAACCGTTTACCTTTGATGCACTCTTTTCCCTCTCATCCATTTCCTTGCCGCGAACTGCAGAGATGGGAAGGAACGTTGCACGACCCGAATCAGTTTTGCGCAAAAATTCGATAAGTGCTTTTGCATCTTCTTCAGTGGGTGTAACAATATTTTGCATTGCTGAGCCAAGTGCCGCTTCAATGGCAACTTCATATTTTTCAGGAACAGAGATAAGTTGCGCAATTACACCTGAAATATGTGATTTGATTTCAAGATCCTGTTCGCTTTTCTGCAAAAGGCGTTTAACTGAGAAGTTGAATCCTTCATGATCACGTTTAAGTTCTTCAAGCACCCTTAATCTTGACTGTGCCCCATTAAGTTCTTGCTTAGCATTTATAAGATTCTCGGAGGCATTATCGCGTTCAATATAAAGTTGTTGCCACTGTATTTTAAGTTCCTCTTTTTCAGATACAAGTTTTGATTTTTCTCTGTCATATTCCTCGGTATCTGACATCTGATCTTTAAGAGCATCATCAATGCTTGTGCGCTGAAGTCGAATCTGTTCAGCCATAAGACCGATTTTTTCTTTACGGCCTAAAATACTTGTTTTCATAGCCTCAAAACGGCTAATATTTGATTTTACGTCAGAAAGTTTGTTGATATTTGCAATCATTTCAGCCTTTAAAGTTTCAAGTTCGCTATTTTCCTTTAAAAGCATTTCTTCTCTATTTTGAACTTCTACTTCAAGACTTTTTATTTCCGCTTGCTTTTCTTCTATTGCTTTGCGTTTTTCTTCCTCAACGCCCGTATCTCCGTTTATGGCATCTTCCATGGATTTTCTGCGTTTTTCATTACTGTCAAGTTCATTATTAACGCGTTCAATACCAGCCAAAATATTTTGGATTCTCTCATCAAGAACGCTTATCTGCCCTGAAAGATTTTCATTACCTGCAGTAAGTTCAAGAAGTTTTGCACGAATATCGCTTAATTCTTGCTCTTTTAAATTTAACTGTTCTTCAAGAACGGCATTTTCTGCCGTGAGTTTTTCAACGTGAACTGTTTTTTCCTGACGTTCCTGATCGATTCCCTCAAGTTGAAGATTGTATTGCTTACGTTTTTCAGCAACAAGTTCATTTTGAACAAGGTAAAAATTAACTTCAATACTGCGCAGTTGTTCCCTTAACTGCAAATATTCCTTTGCAGTTTCAGCCTGCTGGCTTAAAGGCTCAATGCGTTCTTCAAGGGTATCGATAATATCGTTTATGCGCATAAGGTTATCGGAGGTATGCTGAAGTTTTCTTTCTGCCTCCTCCTTGCGCGTCTTATATTTTACGATACCTGCCGCCTCTTCAAATACAGCACGGCGCACTTCTTGTTTGGCGGATAAGATGTTTTCAATCTTACCCTGACCAACTATAGAATAACCCTCTTTACCAATACCCGTATCCTGAAAAAGCGTAACAATATCCTTAAGTCTGCAACCGGAACGGTTTATGTAATATTCACTTTCGCCACTACGATAAAGGCGGCGGGTAATAACTACCTCAGAATATTCAATATCAAGTCCCTTATCCTCATTATCAAAAACAAGGGAAACTTCACAATACGAAAGAGGTTTGCGACTTTCAGTGCCCTTAAAAATAACGTCAGCCATATTAGCACCGCGAAGTTGCTTTGCGCTTTGTTCACCTAAAACCCAGCGTACTGCATCACTTACGTTACTTTTACCGCTTCCGTTGGGACCAACGATAGCCGTTATTCCGTTTGAAAAACTGATATCAAGACGTTCGGCAAAGGATTTAAAGCCGAACACTTCCAATCTTTTTAGAAACATGGATCCTCCAAAGTTATTTTTTAATTTTATTTAATGCTTCTTTAGCAGCCGCCTGCTCGGAACGTTTTTTACTTGAGCCTGTACCCCTGCCCAAAAACTTGCCGTTACAGAAAACTTCTGAAGTAAACGTCGCATTGTGGGACGGGCCAACAACGGAAAGAAGCTTATAGTCAATATCCACGTTGCCGTTGCGGAAAAGATATTCCTGCAAGGCAGTTTTATAATCTAAGGGACGTTCAGAAGGATCTTTTAGTGTTTCATCAAGAACCGAAAGAATAACCTTTTCAGCCTCAGAAAATCCTCCATCAAGATAAACTGCGGCAAAAATTGCCTCCAAAGTATCCGACAATACGCTTGGTTTATTTGCACCACCCGATGCCCTTTCACCGGCACCTAAAAGAACATGCTCCGAAAGCCCTATTCTTTCTGCCGCGCCTGACAAAGGTTCCTCAGATACAATAGACGCGCGAAGCCTTGTAAGTTTGCCCTCATCATAATTTTCAAATTTTTGATAAATGTAATTACTTATTACGTTTTCAAGCACCGCATCACCCAAAAACTCAAGACGCTGATTATGCATAACGTTATTTTCCGCGCCGTATGAGCAATGAGTAAGGGAAAGTTTTAACAGATCTTTATTCTTAAAAACGTAGCCTAACTTATTTTCTAACTCTCTCATAAAACTGTATAAGCACAGGCTCTTTGATTTTGAGCCTGTGCGCACTTAAATTCCCTATTATTTTTTTGATTCTATGTATTTAACGATATCGCCAACAGTTCTAAGACCTTCCATCTCATCTTCATCGATCTCAATACCGCAGTTTTCTTCAACGTCAAGCAAAAGAGTTGCTATGTCCATCGAATCTGCTTTAAGGTCGTTGATAAGGTCACTTTCTTCTGTAATTGTTTCAGCCTCAATGCCAAGTAATTCGGCAATCTGATTTCTTACCTCTTCAAACATTTTTCGTTCCTCCTAAAAAAATAAATATAAAGACAATTTATTCATTAACGGTCATGTTGGGAATATTTTCTTTGATAACCCCCACAATATCCGCTTGAACCATTTTTATAGCCTGTGAAATGTTGGCGTGCATCGTATTTGCCTTTGATGAGCCATGGCCTTTTATAACCACGCCGTCAACACCTAAAAGAGGTGCTCCTCCATATGCATTATAGTCCATTGCTTTTTTGAGATCTTTAAGTGCGGGCTTTAATAATAATGCGCCGATCTTTGTTCTTAAAGATGCCATAAAACTTTTTTTCATGGTGCCGATCATGAAAGATGCAAAACCTTCCATGCTTTTAAGCATAAGATTACCTGCAAAGCCATCAGCAACCATAACGTCAACTTTGTCAACAAGATCTCTGCCTTCAGCATTACCGATAAAGTTCACAAGATTCTGCTCTTTTATAAGTTCAAAAGCGGCCTTTGTAAGTTCGTTGCCCTTCGTATCCTCAGTTCCAACGTTTGCAAGACCGACTCTGGGATTTTCAACACCAAGAACTTTTTCCATATAAATGCTTCCCATAACCGCAAACTGTGCAAGGTTTATAGGTTTGCAATCCATATTTGCACCACAATCAATGAGCATTGCGCCCTTTTGACCGTTGGGAAGCACCGGTGCAAGTGCAGGACGGTTTATTCCCTTAATTCTTCCAAGACGCAACTGCGCGCATGCAAGGCAAGCGCCCGTTGATCCGCAAGTAATAAAGGCATCGGCTTTTTTTTCTTTTAATAAAAGTTGACCTACTACCATTGATGAATCTTTTTTCTTTTTGATTGCTTCAACGGGATGTTCTTCCATCCCGATTACTTCAGTAGCATTTACGATCTCAACTTTTTCTTTATCGAAAGTATATTTTTCAAGTTCTTTTTTAATCTTATCTTCCTGTCCGGTAAATACAACCGAAAAATCTTTTCTTTCATTAAGACATTCGATAGTACCTTTAACGATTTCTTCGGGAGCGTTATCGCCGCCCATAGCATCTATAATAAGTTTCATATTTATCACCTTGAAAGAATTTCTGCAATATCATAAAGTTCCTGGTCAAAAACTTTTTGCATTGAGCATGCTTCTATAATATCCATATCGAAAAGTTTTTTGTTTCTTGTGCCGACGCATCTGCCACCTATGCCCTGCTTAACAAGGTTTATAGCATATGCACCGAAACGGCTTGCCAA
Organism: Clostridia bacterium; assembly: GCA_045603265.1. Lineage (GTDB taxonomy): Bacteria > Bacillota > Clostridia > Christensenellales > QALW01 > UMGS1322. The sequence goes on along the minus strand of JAZULU010000003.1, from coordinate 9,083 downwards.
TAAAACGTCGCTGGCGCTGGGTGATCCGCCACGCTGAATATAACCAAGAACAGTAGTTCTTGTATCCATTGAAGTTCTCTTTTTAATTTCTTCTGCAAGTGCCGCACCCTTTGCCGCACCTTCAGCAACTACAACGATGCTTGAAGTTTTACCTGCAGCCTTACTGGTTTCAAGTTTTTCGCAAAGATTTTCAATAGTCCATTTAAGTTCAGGTACAATAATATATTCTGCACCACCGCAAAGACCTGCATAAAGTGCAATATCACCGCATCTGTTGCCCATAACTTCAATAATACTTACGCGGTCATGACTTGCCATGGTATCACGAATCTTCGTAATTGCTTCAAGAACAGTATTAACTGCAGTATCAAAACCAAGTGTGTAATCAGTATAAGCAAGGTCATTATCAATAGTTCCGGGGATACCGATTGCAGGGATGCCCAACTGTGTAAGTGCCTTACAACCTCTGAAAGATCCGTCACCGCCAATAACAACAACACCGCAAATATTATTTTTCTTAATATTTTCAAGGGCTATTTTCTGACCTTCTTCTGTTTTAAATTCAAGGCAACGTGCCGTACGGAGTATTGTACCGCCACGGTTTATTATGTTACCTACGGAACGGTTATCCATAGCAATCATTTCGTTTGCAATAAGACCGTTATAACCTTTAATTACACCAACCATCTCAAAGCCTGCGGCAATACCGTTACGCACAACCGAACGTATGCAGGCATTCATTCCCGGTGCATCACCACCGCTTGTAAGAACTGCAATTCTCTGTTTTTCCATTTTTGTATACTCCTTAATATATTCCAAATAAATATTATATCATTTTTTTAGTGCTTTGACCACATTTTTAATTTATTTTTTTACAATTTTAACGTTTTCTTCGCCAAAAAGCGTTTGCAGGGCGTGTAAAACGTCATCATCATAACGGATCCTTACACCCAATTCTTCTTTAAGACGTTCTTTTTCGTAATAGATGATAAGTTTTGCTTTTCCCTTAAGATCATTTACCATAACGCGAAGTTGACCTGTACTTGAATTATCTTTATCTTTTATGCGTACCCAAACTTCAACTTCCGCGGTTTCCTCATCTTCAATAGCGGGCATTACGTTGTTTATTAAAACGGTAGGCTGTTCCTCATCGCGTATGCTTAATTTACCCATAACCGTTACGATATTATCCTCATAAATGTATTTACCGCATTTTTGCAACGCCTGTGGGAAAACAAGACATGTAACTGATGAATAAAGATCCTCAACAGTAACAAAAGCCATCATCGATCCGCTTTTCGTTGCCTTTTTGCGGATAGAAGTTATGATCCCGATAAATTTAACATCTTTATTATCGAGTCGGATCATTTCATCGGTAACAACGCTATCGCCGTTTTCATCGGTTTCGACGGTTATTTCCGAAAGATTAAATCCAAGTGCTTTTACTTGTTTTGTATATCTTTCAAGCGGATGACCGCTTAAATATACGCCAAGCATTTCCTTTTCAAGTGCTAAAAACTGCAAACGCGGATACTCGCCTATTTCGCGAATAGATTGCACTTGAATTTCCTCAGCCATATTAAAATCATCAAATAGCGAAAGTTGCCCTTCTAAACTGTTTTTAGCACGATTGAATGCACCGTCAAGAATAGCCTCGTAACTACCTAAAAGTGCACGGCGAGAATATTTTGTAAAATCAAAAGCACCTGCCTTTATCATGCTTTCAACCATGCGTTTATTGACGTCAGACATATGGACCGTGCGCGTTGCAAAATCATCCAGAGATTTAAACTCTCCGTTTTTCCGTCTTTCTTCAACAATAGAGTGAACACCTGAAATACCTACGTTTTTAATTGCACTTAAACCAAAGCGTATAGCATTTCCGTCAACGGGCGAAAATCCCGAAAGACTGGTATTAACATCAGGCGGAAGAATTTTTATATCGTGTTCACGGCAATAGCCTATATAGCGTGCAGTCTTATCTTCATCACCTAAAAGCGAGTTGAGCATTGCTGCCATAAATTCTAAAGGATAATAGCATTTTAAATATGCCGTTTGATAAGCAACGACCGCATATGCCGCCGCATGAGATTTATTAAATGCGTACTGGGCAAAAACTGCTATCTTATCAAAAATTGCGTTGGCAGTTTTTTCATCAATGCCGTTTCTTACTGCACCGGGAACTGTGATTTTTCCGTCCTCTTCAAGACCGTGAATAAATACCTGGCGTTCAAATTCCATGGCTTTTTGGTCTTTTTTACTCATTGCACGGCGCATTATATCGCTTCTACCCAAAGAATAGCCTGCAACATCGCGAACGATCTGCATAACTTGTTCCTGATAAACCATACAACCGTATGTAACTTCAAGAACATTTTTCATTATGGGATGCTGATATTCTACCTGATCAGGATGCTCTTTACCAAAAATATATTTGGGGATGCTATCCATCGGTCCCGGACGGTAAAGTGCAATACCTGCCACAATATCTTCAAAGCAAGAAGGTTTAAGTTCCTTCATAAACGAGCGCATTCCGTTGCTTTCAAGTTGGAAAATGCCATCGCACTCGCCTATCCCAATAAGTTTATATACGTTCTGATCATCAAAACTTATGGTTGAAAGATCAGGTTTTTCGCCTGTTCGCGCTTTAATAAAATCAAGAGTATCACGAATAACGGTAAGGGTTCTTAAACCCAAAAAGTCCATTTTCAAAAGACCTAACTGTTCAAGATATTTTGCAACATACTGTGTTGCAACCATCTCACCGTTTACGCATAAAGGCACATAAGTATCAACGGGATTTTTTGATATAACTACACCTGCGGCATGAGTTGATGAGTTTCTGGGAAGACCTTCCAGTTTTTTAGCAAAATAGATGAGTTTTTCAATCTGCGGATCTTCGCAAGCCTCACGCAATTCGGGATTTACTTCCAACGCTCTGTCAACTGTAACGTCAAGTTCGCGAGGAATCATTTTTGCGATTTTATCAACATCAGCATAAGGAAGATTCATTACTCTGCCAACGTCACGAATAACAGCGCGTGCTTTCATAGTACCGAAAGTTGCTATCTGCGCAACGTGATCTGCACCGTATTTACGCTTAACATATTCAATAACTTCACCCCTGCGTTCAAAGCAAAAGTCAACGTCAAAGTCAGGCATGCTGACACGTTCGGGGTTAAGAAAACGTTCAAAAAGAAGGTTATATTTTAACGGGTCGATATTTGTTATTCCGATAGCGTAGGCAACAAGGCTTCCTGCGCCTGAGCCACGACCGGGGCCAACAACAATATCAACACTTTTGGCATAGTTAATATAATCCCACACAATAAGATAATATTCAACATATCCCATGCGCTTTATCATATTATATTCATATTCAAAACGCTCTTTTATTTCATCGGTAACTTCGGGATATTTTTTATTTAGTCCCTCTATTCCCAATTTATAAAGATATTCTGCGGCAGTAAGCCCGTCAGGCACTTCATAGTAAGGAATATGAATGTTACCGAATTCAAAATCAAAATTACATTTTTCGGCAATAAGAACTGTGTTTGAAAGAGATTCCGGAACGTTTGAAAATATTTCAAACATTTCTTCTTCTGTTTTAAGATAAAATTCTTCCGTTGAAAATCTCATTCTATCGGGATCTTCAAGAGTTTTTCCCGTTTGGATACACAAAAGCACGTCGTGCATTTCAGCATCTTCTTTGTGTATATAGTGGACATCATTGGTTGCAACAAGAGGAAGATCCAGTTCGCGGGCAAGTTTTATAAGTTGCGGAAGGATCTGCCTTTGTTCGGGAATATTATGATCCTGAATCTCAATATAGAAATCATCAGGAAACATATTTTTTAATCTTTGCGCAAGATTTTTGGCTTCGTCATAATTTCCGTTAAGCAAAAACTGAGGAATATCACCTGCTAAACACGCCGACAGACATACAAGACCGCTTGAATATTGTTCAAGAAGATCGTAATCTATACGCGGTTTATAGTAGTAGCCTTCAGTAAATGCAAGAGAAACGAGTTTTATAAGATTTTGATAGCCTTCTTCATTTTTTACAAGAAGAATAAGATGTGCATATTCCTTATCCGCCTTACCTGCCTTATCAAAACGACTTCTTGGTGCAACGTAAACTTCACAGCCCATAATAGGTTTTATGCCGTGTTTGTGGGCAGCCTTATAAAATTCAACTGCGCCGTACATTACACCGTGATCGGTTACTGCAACAGCATCCATTCCTGCTTCCTTTGCAGCAACAACAAGGTCTTCAATTTTTGAAGCACCATCAAGCAAACTATATTCCGTATGTGTATGAAGATGAACGAATCCCATTGCAAAACTCCTTTCTATAATTCCATTTCTTCACGCATTTGGCGTATTTTTATAAATCGCTTATTAAGGGCAGACTTTGTGGTTTTTCCGCTTATTTGGGCAAGTTCAGCCAACGAAGCCTCCGGATTATTAAGTCTCAAATCACAGGCTTCTTTCAGACTTTTAGAAAATTTAACATTGGCTTTTAATAAAACATTTATATCGTCGATCTGTTTTTGTGCGGCTGTAACAGCCTTATCAATATTGGCAACAATGCAGTTGCCAGATCTGTTCATTTTATTTTTCACTGCTTTATTGACGCTAATATTTTCAATTTGCATCATAGCATTTGTAGCGCCCATCAAAATGAGGGTATCGGAAACATATTCGATCTGTTCAATATAAATAACATTTCTTTCGCGTCGTTGTATATTTTTTGCAACGATTCCCATTTCAATAAGTTTTTCAAATAAAAACTCACTGAATTCTTCATGAGAAAGCACGAATTCAAGCCTATAACTCTTTTCGGGATCGCATAAAACACCACACCCTAAAAACGCACCGCGCAGGGCACTTTCAAAGCACCCGTCAAGCTCAAAAACTTTTTTATTTATGGTACCGAAGCTGTAATCTTCATCTGTGCCTTCCAAAAGACCAATTTCAAACAAAAGTTGACCTTCAGGACTGCCGGGTACTATATCGATAGTAAAAACAGTATGCTTTTTAGGTTGATTTTTTTCAACTGCCCTGATCTCAGGCTGATTTTTATATAGCCGTTTTATAATACTTGCAATTCTTAAAATTATTTCTTCATTTTCGCTTGTAAGTTGAAGCGAAAGAGCGCCACGCCCCAATTTTATACTACCCGATGAAAAACTAAATGCGGCAAGTTCGGCAAGAAGATGATTTTCCTTTGTAAATTTACGCTTTGAAAGTTCAAGGCGCGTTACTGTTGTGAAGGATTTTTCCATTTTTCACCCTCTAATTCAAGATCGCGGTGATCGCAAATAACTTCAAAACCGTCAGCCTTAAGTTTTTTTGATACCGCATCGGCAATGGCTACTGATCTGTGGAAGCCACCGGTGCAACCTACGGCATAAAAAAGTTCCTGCTTCCCTGAGATCGAGTACATGGGAATAACATATTTCAACTGATTATAGACCATGTCCACCGTTTTTTTAAAACTTTCAAAATTTTCAAGATATTCTCTTACACAAGTTTCAAGACCGCAATGAGAGCGAAGTTCCTGCACATTATATGGATTTGGCAGAAATCTTGCATCAAAAACATAGTCCGCATCAACGGGAATTCCGCGTTTAAAACCAAAAGACGATATATATGTTTTTACAGTATCTTCCTTACCGCTTCCATAAAGACGTTCAAGAGCAGATTTGATATTTTTCGTCTGCATTTTTGTTGTATCGATCAAGAAATTTGAGTGTTTTTTAATTGGCTCAAGTATCTTATTTTCTTTTTCAATGCACTCCAACAATGTTCCGCCTTCTTCAGAAAGAGGATGAATTGATCGTGTAAAATTATAGCGATTTACAAGTGCATCATTATCACAGTGGAGATACAAAATATCAACCGGATAATTATTTTTATCCATATATTCAAGGGCAGATTCAAGGGTATTAAAGAATGATCGACCGCGTGCATCAATACCTACAGCAACTTTTGCAAACTCATTATTGCCCTGAAAGCATAAATCAGCAAACTTAGTTAAAAGAGTGCTTGGCAAATTATCTACACAGAAAAAGCCCATGTTTTCAAGCATTTTTAACGCCGTCGTCTTACCTGCGCCTGAAAGCCCGGTAACAATAATAAATTTCAAAGTTCTCCCCCCCTTATTACTGAATCTCCCTAAACTTTTTGGGAATGTAAATTTTATCAAGATTTAAAATGTTTTCTGCTTTTATTCCTGCCTTAATGGCAAGATCAAGCATGTAATCAACACTGCCAACATCTTCAGGATCATGAGCATCTGAAGAAAGTAAATACTTTACATTCGTGCTTGCAAGATAAACAAGTTGATCAAGACTTAATGATCTGTGTTTATTATTAAGTTCGATGCATGTATCCGTTTCAACAGCCGCCTGCGCAACACGCACTATATCGTAATCGGGCATGCTTGTCCCCAAGTGAGAAAGCGCATCTATTCTATAGCGGTGCATTGCATTGCAAAGTGCTTTTGTATTTATCTCACGCAAACGCTTTCTGTTGGGTATAAATATACGGAAAAGATTTTGCCATACAATCCACACAACGTTACGAAAACGTGTTCCCTTAACAAAATAATGCATGCCTAAAAGAACAACGTCAAAAACGTCCTCGTATTTTTTAGGAAGATCAACTTCACCATCAGGTGAAATAAGATCTGCCTCAACACCAAAGTACATTTTTATATCTGGAAATGCCTTTTGTGCCTCATCAAATTCTTTTCTGGCATCAGCAATTTCACGGGCATGAAGACCGCCTGCAAGAATAAACAAACCGTGCTCGGTTATCGCAAGACTTTTTAATCCCTTTTTATGTGCTTCTTCAGCATTGCCGTATGCGCTGCCTTTTCCGTGGCTGAAACTGCCATGTGTATGAAAATCTCCGGTAATCAAATTTCTTCTCCAATAACAATAATTTCAGGTTCAAGCATGGTATCGTGTTGTGCTAAAACCTTCTGTTGTACGTCTTTAAGTAATTTTTCAATATCTTTTGCCGTTGCATTATCTCTGTTTATAACAAAGCCTGCATGTTTTTCAGAAACCTGCGCGCCACCTACCGTATAGCCTTTAAGTCCACAAGAATCGATCATTGCCGCCGCATATCCGTTCTTAGGACGCTTAAAAGCACTGCCTGCTGATGGATACTCAAGAGGCTGAGTTGTTCTGCGCTTTTGCGAAAGTTCAGCCATATATTCCTTGATTTTTTCTTTCTCGCCCTTTTCAAGACGGATCTTCGCTTCAAGTATTAACATATCAGTATCGGTAAAAACACTGTGACGATATGAAAAATTAAGTTCCTCATTATTAAAAACCTTAACGGTACCGTCTTTTAAAAGCGCAGTTGCTTCAATAACAACATCCTTTAATTCACCTTTATAAGCACCTGCATTCATTACGATGCCGCCGCCTAAAGTACCTGGGATTCCGGAAGCAAATTCAAAGCCCGTAAGCTCGTTTTCCGCAGCAATAACCGCAAGGCGTGCCATGGTTATTCCGCACTGAGCAGTTATCACGTTTCCATCAATTTTTGTATCTGACATATTCTGACCGAATCTTATAACAACACCGCGGATACCGCCGTCACGAACAAGAAGATTTGAGCCATTACCTATAAAAGTTACGGGAACATCATGCTCATTTGCCCCTTTGATAAGTGCAAGAAGTTCCTCAACAGATCTTGGCTGTACAAGAATATCTGCATTACCGCCTATTTTTAGCGTGGTATATTCACACATAGGTGCATCAAGAATATAATCAAATCCGCCCTTAGCGATAAAATCTTTAAAAATGGACATACTGCCCCTCCTAATATATACTCCGCAATATTATACCCCAAAATGTCAAAATGTTCAATCATTTTTTGGCATATTAATCTACTTTTTGCAATTTTTTTATTGAATCTATTTTCACTTCCTCGGCTTTTTTTATTTCCTGCCAACCATTTTTTACAAAATTATTATCATATTCCGGTTGTGACGAAAACACTACGGGAAACATTCCTATTGTGCCAAGTTTATTTTGTTGTGCTTCATCAAGAATATAATCGATAAAATCGTTCATGGTATCTTTTTTCTTTTCATCATCGCACTTAAAGATTGATACATATTGAAAAAGATCTGTAAATCCCAGATATTCTACATTTCCTATGCGCGCAAGTTCTCTTTCCTCCAAAGTTTTTAATCGATACAAATCGCGTTGTGTACCGATTATTCTGTTCACCCTTTGTGAATAATTATACAATTCAAACATTTCCTGAGAAGTGCCTGATACAAGGGAATATTCACTATTAAAACTGTTCGGGCAATTCTTCAATAAACCATAATATGCATTATGCCCTTTTCTTTCCGGCACACCTACAGAATATATGGTTTTGCTTCCTTTTTTTGTGTTTATGAGTGCACCGTCATTACCCCATAAATCTGTTTCACCGTCGCCTATCATAAAATATGCACCCATGCACCACGGCACAGCAATATCGCATAACGCGTCTTTAGTATCAGGAAGTTTTTTTACTGCCAGTTTTTCAAAATATTCAAAAGAAAGTTCACAACCTGCGCCATAAGAAATCATGTCAGGTCTTTTTTGTCCGCTTTTTATAAGTTTTTCGGCCGTTTCCAAAGTAACGGACTCAACGTTTATAAAAACGCCGTTATTTTTCCTTTCAAAGCCTGCACAGATGCTTTTTAGCCAGTTTGCCCTACTTCCGGTACCGCCTTCAAAAGAATCGATCTGCCACAAATTAATTACGCCATAAAAATATCTTTCCCGTCTTTTATACATTTCATCTGTTATTTTATCGGTATTAAGTACATTATAGAGTCCTTTAGGCACTACTAACACAGAAACAATAAGTGCAATAGATAAAATTGCTTTTAAAACTATCTTCAAACACAATCACCGATAAAATCGGATAATTCGTTTTTATGGTTGTCCTTAATAAGACCTATTACATATCTAACTACCTGCTCGTTTACTTCTTCGTTCTTTTTGGAAACATCAAAAAGTGCAGAAACAGCAGTCTTGGCTAAATTGGCATTATCTTCAGTG
>JAZULU010000002.1:0-8846 GCA_045603265.1 Clostridia bacterium | reverse complement strand
ATCCATTTAAAAAGCGGAAAATTTTTAAATTTATTGAAGCAGGTTTTATACAGATGGCAGGAAGCGATTGCCATAATATGAAGGACCGTAAACCTAATTTTGATATTTTGAACAAAGTTTTACCTGAAATTATGGTGGAGTTTCTTCATAACAACAGTGATATAACTTTTTTGTAAAAAAATCACCTTTTTAATCAAAAGGTGATTTTTTTATTCTTTTTTTTATTCTTCTGTTTCTTCTAAAACTTCTTCGTCTTCATCAATAATCTGGTCATCATCATAATCATCGAAGTTTGTTGTCAAAACGCTTATTATCTTTTTGTTGATCTCAGCGGCACATTCTTCGTGAAGTAGATGACCGCAATTAGGAAGTGTTGCCGCATAAACTTCAGGTAATGCATCTTCATAAAGTTCAAGCATATCGATAGGGTGCCAGGTATCTTCTTCGCCCCAGAATATGTAAGCAGGTGCCTGAACTGATGAGAGTTCGTAAGCAATATTTTCATCATCCCAATTTGAATAAGCAACTATACAAGCATCAAGATTTTCCTTGTTTGATAAAACCTTGTGGTAATGACCTATAACGTCTTTGGTTACAAAAGTAGGATCATAATAAGCCTGCTCAAGAACGTTTTTGATCATTGATTGATTAAAGAATGTGAAGATAATATCTGAAAGAATAGGCGTTGTAAGATGCTTAATATAGCCGGGATATGATTTTGTAACACCACCGGGCGAAAGCAAGAAAAGTTGTTTAACGTACTGGGGATATTTTATTGCAACGTCAAGGGCAATAATTGCGCCTGTTGAAAAACCTAAAAGAGAAGCCTTTTCAATTTCCATTGCATCCATAAAATCAACAATAAGTTTTGAAAAATCATCAATAGTATAGTCAATATCGGGTTTTGAAGAAAGACCGTGACCGATAAGGTCAATGGAAATAACGTGACAATGTTCAGATAAAACGCGAACGTTTTTTCTGAAAGTGTACATTGCTTGACCAAGACCGTGAATAAGAATAATAGTTTCGCCTTGACCTTCTTCAAAATAACGGATCTTGTAGTCACCAACGGTTATATATTGTCCGCCTGACTTGCGGATATCAGCATTTTCGCTCATTGAAAAAACCTCCATTTATGCAGTAGGTGTTATAAGATTTGATGTAGGTGCGCCAATGTTACCGGAAGGTGTAACATAGAAAAAATCTTTTTCAGAAATAAGATATCTTTTTTGCAGATATCCTTCCATTCCTGCGGCAGTCTTGACTTTCACCCAATCTTCATCAACAACCGAAAGGATAGTAAGTTTTGTGCCGTGGGGAAGTGCGCCCTCAACAACTGAAGTTGTACTTGGTTTGTTTCTTAATCTTAAAGTACTTTTTTGATCGGAAAGATTTACTCGGTAAGAAGAGCCAGGCTGGAAAGCAGCCTCGGGAACGGGTGTTACTACCTGAAGCGCAGGTGTAGGCGTAGGTGCTAAAGACGCTGAAGGTGCTGCCGTTGCTTCGGAAGGATCAACCGCATCGGTAATTTCAGGATACTGATTACCAAACTGTTCATCGTTCTCACCGTAATTAAGGCTATCTTCAAGTTCTGTCATAGGATCAGGATAAACCATTTTTGCATGAACAATAACTCTTGATTTGCCTGTAGGATCACAAGTTGAAAGAGTAAGAATTCGATCGTAAGGAGTGAAAACAACGTTACTGTCCTTATAAATACCGCGGTTATTGGTTTGATTGCACCAATTTATAAAGGAAGTATTGCTGTCAAAATCAACGTAAAGATATAAACTGTTAGGTGAAGTTTGATATACGCTGTAAATTTCGTATCTGTATGTGCCGTAAAGAGTATCAAGGAAAATATACTTGTGTGAATCGTAGTAGGAACGTGTACCTTTAAGATAATTTTGAAGTGTTGCAAACATTGTTCCGTCACGCATGTTATGACCGTGAATAATAAGGTTACGAGACACGGGGTTTATACCGCATGCAGATGACATAAACAACGTACCTGATGTTGAAGGGGTATGATCATAACTGTGTGTAAGATAATAATCTTTTTTGCCGTTTTCCTCAGCAATGGGGTAGTTAATACCCATTCCATACATGTAGATCCAAGCGGTGATATCTTCGTTAATAGACTGGTTAATGGACCAAAGCATGGATTGCTTGTTGGTATAGCCTAAAGCACGCTCAAACTCAGTTGAAGTAAGCATGTCGGAAGGTCTAAGCCCGTTAGTTTCCTCAAGGGGAGAAAGCAGTAATGGATCAAAACCGTCACCACCGGTGGTGCTGTAAGCACTAAGCCAGTCAATATTTAAAGGATCGTAAGTATCAAGACTGGGATCATCAATATTACCGCGGTTAGCAAGTTCAGAATATTTTGATTCGGCAAGAATCTCGCTTATTCGTTTATCGAAAATGCTGAAACTGCAAATTGCAATAATAACAACAAGAACAATGGGAACAGCCCTAAATATTATTGCGCGGATAAGCGATGAATCAGCACGTTTTTTTCTTTTGATTTTGACAGGTTTATACTCGCTCATCAAAAAACCTCCGTGAAAATAAAACTCTCTGAAAGATATTATACTACAAAATCGAAAATTTTGCACCATATATTTTTTATTATTACAAAATATATTATACTATATAAATAAATCTATTGCAAGATATACTTTTTTGTATTAAAATATCAATATAGAAACCGAAATGGAACAAAATTTATGAACGAAAAAATTTTTAGAACTCTTGAATTTGACAAAATTAAAGAAATTTTACAAAAGTACGCTGTATCGGCTATGGGAAAGGATAAGATAACAGACCTTGTGCCTTTAAAAAATCCCGATGATGTAAAAGTACTTTTAAAGAAAACCGATGAAGCGGTTGAAATTATTGAAAAGCATGGCTCATCTCCTGTGCACAGATATAATGACGTACGCTCGATTCTTGCACGCATCAGGATCGAAGCAGTTCTTTCAATGGGCGAACTTCTTGATGTTGCGCTGTTTTTGAAAGCGGTTCGCCAGGCTCGCAGGGGAATTTGCGACGGCAATGATGAAAATGAAGGTGAACTTTTAAATCTTGCCAGACTTTTGGTGCCTATAAAAGATATTGAGGAAGAAATCTTTGCCGATATTATAAGCGAAGATGAAATGGCAGATTCGGCAAGTCCTCGCCTCAATTCTTTAAGAAGGCAGATTCGCCAGCAAAATGAAAGTATCAAGGATAGACTAAACGCTCTTGTAAGAAGCCTTGATAAAGACGGTGTTTTACAAGAAGGCATTATTACATTGCGTAACGACCGCTATGTTTTACCGGTTGTTGCAGCCCATAAAGGCAGAGTGCCCGGGATCGTTCATGATCAGTCTGCAAGCGGTGCAACGCTTTTTATTGAGCCTATGGCAGTTGTTGAAATAAACAATACAATTCGCCAGTTGAAACTTGATGAACGCGATGAAATTGTAAAAATTCTTGAAAACTTTTCGCAGGAACTTTTTAAACAATTTAATGTGCTTGAAAGTAACAATAACATTCTTGCGGAACTCGATCTTGTGTTTGCAAAGGCAAGGTTTAGCCGTGAAATTAACGGGGTAAGCCCCAAAATTAACACAAAGGGCTATATTAATATTATAAACGGCAGACATCCATTGATCGAAAAAAACAAGGTAGTTCCCATAAGCGTATGGTTAGGTAAGGAGTTCTGGCAACTTTTAATTACCGGACCTAATACGGGCGGAAAAACTGTTTCATTAAAAACGGTAGGTCTTTTTTCGCTTATGACGCAGTCGGGCATCCATATTCCTGCTGATGTTGGGTCTGAAATGCCAGTGTTTGACAACGTTTTTGCCGACATCGGCGATGAACAGAGTATCCAGCAAAGTTTATCCACATTCTCATCACATATGAAAAATATTTCTGCAATTTTAAAAGAAATTACAGAAAATTCTCTTGTTTTATTTGATGAACTTGGTGCCGGTACGGACCCTGCTGAAGGTGCTGCCCTTGCAATGAGTATTTTAGAGGAGTTAAGGCGACGCAGAATAAGAACGATAGTTACTTCCCACTATGCTGAATTAAAGGCATATTCTTTGTCCCACGGCGGTGCTGAAAATGCTTCAGTTGAGTTTGATGTTAATTCCCTTAAACCTACCTATCGCTTGATGGTAGGCGTTCCGGGCAACAGTAACGCATTTCTTATTTCCCAAAAACTTGGACTTGAAAAATATCTTATTGACCGCGCACGCAGTTATGTAAGCGAGGACTCAAGAAAACTTGATAAAGTGCTGACAAATGCTGAAGAATATAGGGCATCGGCACAAGCAAAACGTACTGAAGCGGAGCAACTTAAAGTAGAGATCGCAACAGAAAAACGCAACATTGAAAAAGAGAAAAAAGAACTTGAACGTCAAAAAGAAAAGGCCGTAAAGGAAGCGCTTCGCGAGGCAGAAAAAATTAAAGAAAATGCATTAAAGGAAGCGGAAAAAGTAATTGAGGAATTAAAAGCGCTAAGCCAAACTGCCGATCCTTCAGCCATTTTTAAGGCTCGTGAATTAAAGAAAAAGATCAACGTAAAAAAAGAAGAAAACTATCTTGAAGAAAATAAAATAGGTGAGCCTATTAAGGAATTTTTGCTGGGAATGGATGTTTACGTTACTTCCCTTGAAAAAGAGGGAATTCTTGTAACGCTTCCAAATTCCAAAGGTAAAGCAACCGTTTCAATCGGTATAATTCAAACAGAGATCGATGTAAAATATCTAACCTATTCCAAAAAGAAAAAAGATACAGAAACATCCGGAATAAAAGTTCAGCGTGCCCATAAAAACGTACCTATGACTTTAGATGTGCGCGGTCAACTTTCAGATGAAGCGGTTTTAAATGTTGATATGTATCTTGATCTTGCTTACGGCAGAAATTTAGGCTCTGTTACCATAATCCATGGCAAGGGAACGGGTGCTTTAAAAAACGCTATCTGGGAATATTTAAAGCAAAATAAAAAAGTTTCTTCTTATCGCTTGGGCGCTTACGGCGAGGGTGATGCAGGCGTTACGGTTGTTGAATTAAAAAAATAAAAAAATTGTGTCAAATTTTCGCATTATGTGTTATAATATGTTCATAAGTGTAATTTTATAAATAATTAGGAGGTTCTTTATGTTGAACAAGACAAAAATTTTGGTAGTTGATGATGATAAGCACATATCTGAAGTTGTAAAACTTTATCTTGAAAAAGAAGGATATGAAGTTTATATTGCCGAAGATGGTGCAGAAGGCGTTAATAAATTTAAAGCAGTACAGCCTAAACTTGTTGTGCTTGATATTATGCTTCCCATAATGGATGGTATGCAGGTATGTAACGAGATCCGTCGTATAGATAACACACCCATTATCATGCTTTCAGCAAAGGGGGAAGTATTTGATAAAGTTCTTTTGCTTGAACTTGGTGCTGATGATTATATGGTTAAGCCTTTTGAGCCTAAAGAACTTATTGCCCGAATCAAGGCAATTTTAAGGCGTAGTGCCCAAAGAGAAGAAGTAAGCCAGAACGTTGAATATAAAGAACTTATAATCAATATTACCGACTATACTGTTACATATAAGGATCAGAAGATCGAAATGCCTCCCAAGGAGATCGAACTTCTTTATTACCTTGCAGCACATCCCAAAAAGGTATTTACCCGTCAGCAACTTTTAGAGCAGGTATGGGGCTTTGAATATTTTGGCGATTCCCGTACAGTTGACGTTCATATTAAGCGTATCCGTGAAAAGGTTGCAGGCAATGACCAGTGGAACATCAAAACAGTTTGGGGCATAGGTTATAAGTTTGAGGTAAATGAAGAATGATCTTCAAATCCCTTAGGGTAAAACTTGTTTCAATATATCTTGTAATAGTTATTTTGTTTATACTTGTTCTTGGTGCAACGCTCACTTTGTCTTTCAAAAAGCATCTTTATAGTATGCGTGAGGAAAGCGTTATTGAATGTGCAAAACAGATCGCGCAGATGTATGCTGACGGCTCACTTGCTGTTGTTGATATTGAAAACGGACAAACTATTCCTGTTTTAATGACAACCGCCAAGGATTTTGATGCAACCATTCAGATCGCCAATACCACGTCACGCCGTCTTAATTATAATATGGATGCCGAAAAACTAACAGTTTATGAGAAAGATGAACTTGTGGGTGACGAGATATATGATACGGTTTACAATAAAAAAGAGGTTTATGTTAAAACGGACTATTTTAACAGCGAACTGAACAAAAATGTAATAACCGTTGCATATCCGATGATGTATCCCAATTCTGATGATAGACCTTGGGCGATCTTAATAATAAATTCGTCCCTTGATACGGTTAATGAAACATATTCAAAAATCGTAAATACGCTGTGGCTGCCTGCCATTGTAATCTTTTTGGTTGGCTTTGTGATGATCTATATCCTTGTTCACGGTGTTGTTACCCGTGTTCGCAAGTTAAATACTGCAACTCAGGCAATAGCAAAGGGACAGTTTGACCATAAAATTAAGGTTAAAGGTGAAGATGAGATATCTCAACTTGCCGAAGGCTTTAACAAAATGGCTGAGGACCTTAAAGTAAGCGATGCTTCAAAACGTGATTTCGTTTCCAACGCTGCCCATGAGTTACGTTCACCGATGACAAGTATCAATGGCTTTGTTGAGGGTATGCTTGATGGCACTATTCCCGAAGAAAAGCACAGAATGTATCTTGAAATCGTATCTTCCGAGGTAAAACGTCTTACGAAACTTGTAAAAACCATGCTGGATCTTTCAAGAATAGAATCGGGCAGGGACAAAATTACTTTATCGAAAATTGATATTAATGAACTTATCCGTCACGTTGTTATAAGATTAAGCCAGAAAATCGAGCAAAAAGGCATTTTGCCTGAAATTGAAATTTCTGATGAACCTCTTTATGTTTTAGCAGATTCAGATAAAATTGAGCAGGTTTTACAAAATCTTTTGGACAATGCTATTAAATTTACAGATGAAGGTAAAGGATTGTTGCTTTCAACAATTCGCAAGGGCAATAAAGTTTACGTTACCGTTAAGGATGAGGGTGCTGGTATAAACGAAAACGAACTTAAATTTGTTTGGGATCGCTTTTATACAGTTGATAAAGCACGCAGCGGTAACAAAACGGGTACGGGACTTGGATTGTCCATTGTAAAAAGTATAATAGACCAGCACGGCGAAGATATCACTGTAAAAAGTACAGTCAACGTCGGCACAGAATTTGTTTTCACACTTAAATCGGCAGGAGAATAATTATGCGTGATGATTTTTTTGATGAGGGCAAAGGCAGGAAAGGCATAAGCGTAACAGTTTTTATCGTTGTTATTTTGTTGATCGCGCTTTTAAGCTCGACGGCAACATATTTCTTTATGCCTACGGTAAAAGTAAATGAAAAGTTTCCTTTGCCTACAAGTACGCCTTTTGACTTTGAAAATTCCAAAGAAGAAAATAAAGATTCCGATGAAAAGGAAGAAAATGTTTCAGACAGTATCGCAAATCCAAATGATACCGAAACAGTATTTACAAAACTATATGATGAAAACTGCCGTGTAGTAGTTGTTCTTGACGGCTATGTAAATCAAAACGGACAAGAGGTTAAGTATAGCCAAAGTTCAGGTTTTATAATCAGTTCTGATGGATATATATTAACTAACCATCATTGTGTTGAAGGCATTGATAAAATGATGGTTACTCTTTTCTCGGGTGAATCCTATGTTGCTGAGATTATTGGATCAGATGACAGAACTGAAGTTGCGGTATTAAAAATCGATGCTAAAGAAGAACTTAGCGTAGCAACTTTAGGTGATTCCGATAAAATTAAAATTGGTCAGTATGCCATTGCTATCGGAAATCCCGTAGGCTTTGAATATTCCATGAGTATCGGATTTGTTTCAGGTCTTGAACGTGCAGTTGATTCCAACAACTTCCGATATAAAATGATCCAGGTTGACACACCTCTTAACAGTGGTAACAGCGGCGGACCTCTTTTTAACGCAAAGGGTGAGGTTATTGGAATAAATACTATGAAAAGTTCATCGTATACTTCCGTTGTTGAAGGCATTGGTTTTGCGATTCCCATAAACCTTGCAAAAGATATAGCCTCTACGATTATCAATGAAGGTAAAGTTACACGCGCGGCCATTGAGGCAACAGTAGGCACACATCCCCGTGGCGGTGCAGTCGTTGCTGAGGTTACGAAGGGCGGTGCGGCAGATAAAGCAGGTATTAAGGCAGAAGATATCATCGTATCCTTTAACGGCAAAAAGATTCTTTCCGTAAACGATCTTATTGAGCAGATTGATTATCTTAAACCCGGAGATACCGTTGATATAACCGTTATCCGTGGTGAGGAAGAAGAATTAAAATTAAAAATAACTTTAGGATCCCTTTAAAAAATAAAAGCCATCTAAAAAGATGGCTTTTTTTATATCACTTATGCAGGATCGGTTGATTGCGGAGGAGTAGTAGGTTTCTCTGTAGGAGCAGTTGTAGGTGTTGGTGTAGGTGCCTCTGTAGGTGCCTCCGTAGGTGCCTCCGTAGGTGCCTCTGTAGGTGCCTCTGTAGGAGTAGGTGTAGGTGTTGGTGTAGCTGTTGCAGTTGCCGTTGCAGTTGCTGTTGCCGTTGCTGTTGTCGTCGCTGTAGCCGTTGCAGAAGGTCTTGCCGTAGCCGTTGCAGTAGGTCTTACTGTAGCCGTTGCAGTAGGTCTTACTGTGGCGGTTGCAGTTGCAGTTGCCGTTGCAGTTAAGTCGGAGGCCAAGCGGTCTTAGGAAGACAATTAGAGCTCCCAACTCCTTGGCTCACAGAACGACATGGCTA
>JAZULU010000001.1:0-4098 GCA_045603265.1 Clostridia bacterium | reverse complement strand
TACAAATAAAGGCAAAATTTCTCATAGAGAGGCAATCGAAAAGGCTGAAAGTGAGTTTGAAGCCTACCGCAAACGAGAAATGGAACAACTTGAAAGTGATTTTGATAAAGCAATTAAAATGCTAAATAACGGGGAATCTTGATTTTTGAGAGGTAAAAAAATATGTTTATAAATTATGCACACCGCGGTGCTTCGGAATATGCACCTGATTCAACCAAGGCAGCCTTTGATTTAGGCATTAAAATGAATGCTAACGGCATTGAAACAGATCTTCACAAAACTAAAGACGGGCATATTGTGTTATTCCACAATAATAATCTTGACGGAAAAAGTTCAGGCACAGGCCCATTAAAAGAACATACTTTAGAAGAATTAAAGGAAATGGATTTCGGTGCTTGGAAAGATGAAAAATATAAGGGCGAAAAAATTCTTACGTTGGAAGAGTTTGCACAAAACTATTTTCATCTTGATTTAACTTTCGCTTTAGAATTAAAGGCACCTGACTGCGAGAAAGAAACACTTGAAATAGTTAAAAGATACGGTGTTGAAAATAAAGTTATCATTACTTCTTTTTTCTTTGAGTATTTGGAAAAAGTCAGGGAACTTGATAAAAATATTCGTATCGGCTGGCTGATAGGAAAAACAGGAAAAGAACAATGCGAAAAACTTAAAACCATTAACGGTCAGCAAATTTGTCCTCAGGCGTTCTATACCGAAAAAGAGGACGTTGATCTAATAAATTCTTACGGCTTCCGCACGAGAATTTGGGGCGTATCTTCTATCGAGTTAATGGAAAAAATGTGTTCTTTTGATATTGACGGTATGACCTGCAATTTCCCCGATAAACTCTATGAATATTTAAAGGAGACAAACAGTGTTCATCTTTATTGATCTTGACGATACCATTTTAGATTTCCACAAGGCTGAGGCCGTTGCACTTAAAAAAACGCTGAAAACTTTCGGCATTGATGCTACCGATGAAATTATTTCCGTTTACAGCGCCATCAACGATAAAATGTGGAAAAAACTTGAAAGAAAAGAAAATACAAGGGAAGAAATTCTTGTTATGCGCTTTTCTGAACTCTTTGAGTTTTTAGGTAAAAAAGTTGATGCGGAAAAAGTAAATGAAATTTATAAAAGTTTTCTTGCACAAGGCCATTATTTTATGCCTGAGGCAGAAGAATTTTTGGAAAAATTAAAGGGGCATAGGCTTTTTATCGTTTCAAACGGCACAACAAGCGTTCAGCAAGGTCGCGTTAAAAGCGCGGGACTTGAAAAGTACTTTGAAAAAATGTTCTTTTCTCAGGAAGTGGGCGTTGATAAGCCCGATAAACTCTTTTTTGAAAGAGTTTTTAAAGAAATTGACGGCTTCAATAAGGAAAATGCAATTATCTTGGGCGATAGTTTGACTTCCGATATTTTAGGGGGTAAAAATGCAGGGATCAAAACTTGCTGGTATAACCCCAAACATAAAGACGGTGAAGCCGATTACGTTATTCATTCTTTAATGGAGTTTTTTGATCTTGGAATATTGTGATATTTATAAAGGAATTTTTCTTTCCCGACCTAACCGCCTTATTGCAAAGGTTTTAATTGATAATAAAATTGAAGTCTGCCACGTTAAAAATACGGGCAGATGCAAGGAACTTTTAACAGAAAATGCCTGCGTTTTTCTTGAAAAAACAAAAAATCCGTTAAGAAAAACACAGTATGATCTCATTGCGGTAATAAAAGGGGACAAACTAATAAATATGGATTCTTTTGCGCCCAATATTGCCGCAGAAGAATTTTTTAAAAAGAAGTATAAAAAGGTTTTACATGAAGTAAAATACAAAAATTCGCGCTTTGATATTTTTATTGAGGATACTAAAACTTTTGTGGAAGTCAAGGGCGTAACCTTAGAAAAAGACGGTATCGCCATGTTTCCCGATGCGCCAACAGAACGGGGCAGAAAGCATATTTTTGAACTGATTGATGCAAAAAATAACGGCTTTAACGCAAAAATCATGTTTGTCATTCAGTTTGAAAATGCAAAAAAGTTTATTCCCAACTATAAGACCGACGAAAAATTTAAAAGAGCCCTTATTGAGGCGCAAAAAAATGGCGTTGAGATCGTTGCTTTCGATACGCGGGTTTTAGAAAATTCTATGGAAATAAATGATAGGGTAGAGGTATGTTTGGATTCGTTACTGCCAATATAGGCGCACTTACAAAAGAAGAACAAAGTGCATATCAAGGCTATTACTGCGGATTGTGCCAAAGTCTTAAAACATATAAAAACATAGGTCGCTTGACCTTAAATTACGATATGACTTTTTTGTATATGTTCCTTTCCTCATACTTTGACGAATTGGACGAAATAAGTGATATCCGCTGTCCGTTACACCCAATAAAACGCAAAAGTGTTTATATGAACAAGTATGCAGAATATGCTTCAGCTATGAATATTCTCCTAACTTATCATAAACTTGAGGATGATTGGCAGGATGATAAAAGTTTGGTGGCATGCACGGCAAAAAGCGCACTTAAAAAGGCTTTCTTAAAGGCTGAAAACAGTTTTAATGAAAAAAGCCAAACTATAAAAAACAAACTTTTTGAACTTTATGAGATCGAAAAAAGCGGTGAGCATAATGCCGATATTCCTGCAAAAAAATTCGGCGAACTTATGGGCGTTCTCTTTGATATGAAGGGCGATGATCCTCTTTTATATTCTTTTGGCGAAAGTTTGGGAAAAGTCATTTATATTATGGACGCTTGCGTGGATTTTAAAAAAGATATCAAAAAATGCAGATATAACCCCCTTGTTGAGGTTTCTGAAAAAAGTTTTCAGCAAATTTTAACAATGCTTTTATCAGATTGTACCAATATTTATGGTAAAATGAATATAGTCAAAAATAAAGGTATTTTTGATAACGTGCTCTATTCGGGAATTTGGCGCGTTTTTTGGAGGAAGTATAATTGATGGATCCTTATAAGGTGCTGGGTGTTCAGCCCGGTGCAACTCAAGAAGAAATTTCAAAAGCCTATAAAAAATTGGCAAAAAAGTATCATCCCGATCTTCATCCGGGCGATAAAAACGCCGAACAAAGGATGCGGGAAATTAATGATGCTTATAATTTGCTGCGCTCAGGTAAAGGAAGTTCGTCGTCATCGTCGTCTGATTATTCACAAGGCTACGGCTACACCAATGCCTTTGATGCGGTGCGCCGTATGATTCAACTGGGCAGATTCTACGATGCTTTGCGCGTCCTCGATTCCATAAATCAGCGCAATGCCCAATGGTATTATCTTGCCGCCATGGCTCATTTTAGGCTTGGCGATCTTTCGACCGCCCTAAATTACGGTGAGCGCGCCGTTTCCATGGATCCTTATAATGAGGAGTACCGCGCTTTTTATGATGAGATCAGTGCTTACGGCAGCGACTATTCCCAGCGAAGAACGGTGTACACGGGCATGAATATGCACAACTGTATCAGATGTTTTCCGTGGCTGATGTGCTTTTGCACCGGCGGCAGATGTTTCCCCTGGTTCTGCTGGTAATTTTTTTGAGTGGTATTTTTTACCACTCTTTTTTTTGAAAAATGTTGTGGCGTGCACCTCTGGTACAACTTTATATGTCGGTTCGGTAAATCGAACAGGAGTATAGTTGCTTCGCGGTGCTCGCAAGCGATATGTCCTGACGGGCGCGATATGCTCTAACGGGCGCGATATATGGCTTCGCCATGCGATATATTTGCTTTCGCAAATGTGTTGGTGTGCCTTCAGCACGGATTTTATATGTCGGTTCGATAAATCGAACACCAACTAAAAAAGTAAATTTGTTCACAGTTCGATAAACTGGAATGGCAGAAAATATGTCATTTTTGCAGGGGGAGATTGCGTTCATGTTTAAAGATCGGCTTACGCTCTCGGTTCGATAAATCGAACACGCACCTTAAAAACCACCTCGATTTTGTTCACAATTCGACAAACTGGAAAAGTAATTAAAAGGGTGCAATATGGGGGAGTTGTGGGCAATTTTGATCACAATTCGAGAAACTGGAAAAGTAATAAAAAGGGTGCAATATGGGGGAGGTTGAGGGCAATTTTGTTCACAAT